>CAZAMX010000175.1:0-5514 GCA_964486095.1 uncultured Acetatifactor sp.
GATAAAGAATATCATATACAATACTGCTCTTTCCTGAACCGCTGACACCAACAATTGCCACCAGCTTCTTTTTCGGAATCCGTATATCTACATTTTTTAAATTGTGAACGTTTGCATTCTTTATGGTAATATATTCCATGACGCTTCTGTTTCCCTTTTTCCGTTTGAAAAAAACTGCTTTTATCCCCATAATACATAAGCCGTTATCGGAAGTCAAGAAACCCATGCGTAACCATACAGTCCCTTCACGGTACTTTCCCGGTAGGAAAGTATTTTGAAATACCCTCCATTGTATTTTTTCCCGTATTCTTTATAATTTAATTATACCGGTATAAATCATCAGACAACTTAAAAAGGAGAATAATACATGCTTATAGGAGAACAGATACGAGCTTTACGCAGCCAGAAGAAAATCACACAGGAAATACTGGCGGCAGAGATGGGAGTTACCGTGGGCGCCGTAAGTAAGTGGGAAAGCGGCACCACGCTGCCGGATGTGCAGATGCTTTGCAGTCTTGCAGATTACTTTGAAGTTACTACAGATAAGCTGCTGGGGCGTGCTTATAAAGGCAGCTTTGCGGTCTGCGATGATGCGGAATTCATCCGGGAAACGATCAAGGGAATTATGGAAAAAGAGGGATATACCTGCGCCGGCCTGGTTGGAAGCGGCACACAGCTCCGCGAGATTTTCGGCACAACACCCCCCGATATTCTGTTCCTGGATATACATCTTGGCGAAGAAAACGGGCTTGAGCTGTTAAGAGAATTGAAAGAAAAATACAGTAATACCAGAATCGTTATGGTCACGGCAGACAACGCCGAAAAGACAATACAGACCGCGATTTCATACAAAGCGGACGCCTTTGTTACAAAACCGTTTATGCCGCAGCATATTCTAACGGCACTGATTTCATAAAAAGTCATAAATTATATGCCGTGATCGGATTCATTGGTAATTGGCCTTTGACAGCAGGGGAAACAGCGTATTGTTCCCCTGCTCTCATTTAATGATGCTCTTCCAGCCAGCGGACCGCACAGTGTGCCAAACAGGCTGCGCCGATCGGACAAACGTCCTCATTGAACCGAACCTTAGGATTGTGGGCAGGGGCATCCCCTCTCTCATCCATATACCCTGCCGAAAGATACATGAATACGCTGGGTACCTTTTCCGCAATAGTCGCAAAGTCCTCGGAGGCACTGGCTGACGTGTCGGCAACAGGGGTCAGCCCGGGGATCTGCAGTTCTTCCATGTAGCCTGCTATCTCATCAGTCATGGCAGCATCACAAACCAAGGGCGGCACCTCGGAAATCATCTCGACCTCTGCCGATCCTCCAAATACTTCCGCGGTCTTTTGCACAGCCTCCTTCAACCGCCGGACCAATTTCTCGCGGCTGTCGCTGTCATTGGTGCGCAGAGTTCCTTGCAGGACGGCAGTATCAGGAATTATGTTGGCTGCCGAACCTGCGGAAAAATTACCGATGGTCAGTACACAGGCCTTGCTGGGGTCTGCCTCCCGGGCAATCAGCGCTTCCAGAGCAAGGTAAATATGAACGCCAATATTAATCGGATCGATGGAACTGTGCGGGTATGCGCCGTGGGCACCCCGGCCATGAACCGTGATCCGGAATCCATCCACGGAATACATCATGGTTCCGCCACTGTTATACATGAACAGGCCCACCGGCATCCTGCCGGGACCGACATGATAGGCCAGGGCTGCATCCACACCCTCCAGTATCCCGTTTGCCATCATATCCTTAGCCCCCTCAAAGGTTTCTTCCGCCGGCTGGAACATAAAACGGACTCTGCCGGACAGCATAGCTTCATTTTCCTTCAGCATCTTTGCCGCTGTCAATAGCATGGCCGCGTGAAAATCGTGACCACAGGTATGAGCCGACTTGCCGGTTGGACAGGAAAAACTTTCGCCGCTTTCTTCAGGCATGGGCAGCGCATCCATATCCGCTCGGAGCAAAAGCGTCCTGCCCCCTTCCCTGCCTAATTCCGCAGCCACTCCATGTCCGCAGGGATGCGGGTCCAAACCATATCCTCTCAACTGCTCCATGACATAGGCCTGCCCTTTGGGCATATGCAGCCCCACCTCCGCGTTGCTGTGCAGCCAGCGGCGGTGGGTAACTGTTTCCTCACGCAGCTCCAGTGCCCTTTCATAAAAATTCATAATCATGCCTCCTTGTATGAAAAAATAGAGCTTCCATATATTCAGAAGCTCTTTCAGACGCAGTACGGCGTATGAAATTGCTTCCCTACACCGGTATTAGCCAACAGGTTCAAAGGGTCAGGTTCTGCCTTCTCAACTACACTGTAGTTCCCCTGCTCGGATGATAGTATAGGCGATATGGGCAGGAATGTCAATGGCATTATTGTTTTACCCATATACTATCCATGAAAACTGCCTGTGTTCTTGACATGCAATCCTTCCACCGTTATATATAGCAAGACGAAAAGCTTCAAAATGAACCTCTCCGAATTTATTTGGCATCCCGAAAAGCTGCATATTACAGCAAGCTGCTTATATCAACCCCATTCACCTTCATTCCATCAAGGCGGCAATCATATATTTCCAGATTGCTCAAATTACAGTCAAATATCTTCCCTTCAGCCAGATTGGCATCCGATATATTCACTCCATACAAATTCACATCATCAAAAATGGTTCCGCCCATGTCGCAGTGCTCTATTTTTCTGGTTTCAGAGATTTCCTCATCTCCACATTCTTCCCACTCTCCAATGAAATCAGCCACCTCATCGACCGGCTTTCTCTTCGGCGCGGAAGGTTCAAATCCCGCATACCCCACAGCCACTATGGCAACCGGAATCCTCCCACTGTTCATCTGAAAAATTTCCTGCAGACCTGACTCATCAAAATCACCGCACCAGCATGACCCAAGCCCCATATCCGTGGCGGACAGCAATATATTCTGCACTGCCGCTGCCGTATTTTGGATGTTATACAAAGTTTTACCCCGTTCTCCGTAACGGCCTGCACTTTCATTCCGGTCAATGCACACAATAATCAATATCGGCGCCTCTGTCAGAAATTCCTGCCTGCAAGCCTCTTCATACACCCTTTTTCTTATCCCGGAGTCCTTCACCACATAAAAATGCCACGGCTGGCAGTTTCCAGCACTTGGTGCATAAATAGCTGCTTTTATCAGTTCCCGTATTTTATCATCCGAAATATTACCTTGCCGAAAGTTCCGTACGCTCCTCCTTGTCAAAATCACTTTTGAAAGTTCCATGTTTTTTTACCTCCCTGATTGGTATCCATATCTCAGTCAGATAATCATCGGCATCTAAATCACCCTCGGAATACCATTCAACCTCCACGCCGCCGGAATGCTCATATCCGGATCCCGGAAACCATTCACCATAAATTCTTTTCCATACAGGCTGGATATTTTCCCTCCCATAACATGGGAAGATTACCCACAAACCTTCCTCCACATACAGCTCTACCATATCTTCCGGAACAGCCTCATCGCTGGTTGCAACGATATAATAATCAACCGTATCCTCTGTATAGTTTGCCAAAGCCCCCATCACACCCCAGAGTTTTCCGTCCGACAGTTTAAAAATGTCCGCAATCATTCCTTTTTCACGCGCTTCTTCCCACATTCTGGGAACACGGATAAAATTATTAACGCCATCATTATAAACCGTTTCTTTTATTCCAACAAACCGAAAACCCTGTTTTTTCTCAATGCGGTATTTTAATTCCCCCCGCCCGTTTACAGCGATTTCAAATGAAATTTTTGGATATGCCTTCAAGGAAACTCCGGCTTTCTTCGCCTGTCTGGGCGTTACTCCGTGGAATTTGGAAAATGCACGGGTAAAGGCAGTAGGAGAATCATATCCATATTTCAATGCAGTCTCAATTACAGAAACTTCGCTGTTTTGCAGTTCGTAAGCTGCCATCGTCAGCCTGCGTTTTCGGATGTATTCTCCCAATGTGACTTCAGCAATCAGCGAAAACATTCTCTGATAATGGTATGGCGAACAGCCCGCTATCCGGCCGATTGTTGGTACATCAATTGTTTTATCAAGATTGCTTTCGATATATTCAATGGACTGATTTAATTGATTTATCCAATTCACACCTGCGCTCCTTTGATGCTTCTTAAATATATCACTGTTTTGTGTCTATTCCCTCACTATTTCCATATCAAAAAAGAGAGATTTACATATATTCCGGCACTAATACTACCCTGGAACACCCTTACATTCAATGCTCCTTCCTATTTTGGACATTTGCGGTTACTTTTTATGCCCAATGCCTTCCGTAAAGGGGGGAAAGGCACTCCTTATTCACTTCCGCCTGTATCCTCCTCCAGGTCATAGAGTCGCCCCGTGGCAAAAGGACTCCCCACATCACATCTCCCGTGATGATAGGCCTTTTCCGCCCTGCCCTCTTCCACCGCGTCCGACACCTCAACCTTTATGCGGCTGACTCCCGCCGCCGTCATAGAGTCCAACATATGAATCACATTATCCAGATCGTTCATTACATTTCCTCCTTGCTTACCCATTCCAAAGGATATTCCACTCACCCTATATCCTCTTTTTGAGCCATGATAACAGGTATTCTATTGGCAGTTCCCCAGCAGCTTAATCAGACGGCTCTCCAGCAACTCCCCGGTGGTCCACAGCACCGCCGGAGCATGGGTAATCCCCATCTGCCTGTACATCTCCAGCCGGTGGCGGCCGTCATCCACATGGAACCCTTTCTCTCCGTACTCCACGATTAAAGGCGGCATATCCCAATTCTCATAGTCCTGCTTCATCTGATCCACCACCTGGAAAAAATAATCTATGGAATTCTGGTCGTGGAGATACTCCGGAGCGCCGGACCCGATCTCCGCAAGCAGCGACAACGGTATCCTGCGTATGCCGATATAGCGGCGCTCCTGCTGCAAAAGCCCGTCCGCCAGCTCCAGATTGTGTCCGTCATTTCTCAAAAACAGCTGCATCCACTCATCTATTTTGCCCCGGTCATCATATTCCCGGGCTATGGCATACGTTCCATATTTCATTTTCGTACTTCCTTTCTCCCTAAAAAGCCTGTCCCCTACCGCGCTGCTTCGCCGCCTCATACAACAGAATGGACACCGCACAGGACTCCACTGGCTACTGCGTTCCATCTGGCACACCGCACCTGAAAAAACAAGCTGGCCGGCAGCACCTCCGGGGCATACAAATCCCCCGTGCCCTGTCCGAAATAGCCCGTCCGCCCCCAGCACGTCTATTTTCTATTACTTCGACAGAATACCGTTCCTGCTAAAGTAAAAATCCCCATTTATTATACCACAAAAAAATTCCTGACTCATACAGGACTGCGCGAAATAACTTTTCACTTCAAGGAGAACATTTCCTTTGTAACTTTTTCGTGACATCTTGAGTTTCCCCATTTTTCAACTGAGTGTGTTTGCTCTCCAATAAAATAAAAATGCAAAAACACTGGATCTTTGTTATAATTGAATCACCACAAACAACCATAC
>CAZAMX010000176.1:0-5507 GCA_964486095.1 uncultured Acetatifactor sp.
GTAATCCGTAAAAGGCCAGCAAAAAAGCAGTCCCCATTTCCAGCGCAACGGTTTTCCTTAAGATCCTGCCGTCATAGATACCGGCCAGCATACATACACAAAAACACTCTGCCACCAGTATAATGCCAATGTCACTGCCTTGAATCATGAGCAGCGTCAGCCCCATAATGCTGACAATATATGCTCCCCCTTGCAGGAGACGGCTTTCGGCCTTTAAGAATGCCGCAGCCGGAAGAGTCAGCGCCACACTGCAATACCCACAGAACCAGTTAATATTGCCTATGGTGGACAGCATATGATCATACTCCCAGCTTCTTAGATCAAAACCTTCCAGCAGCCCTGCAGGGTCTACGCCCAGCCGATGACAAATTCCCAGTCCAAACACCGCAAAAAGAGCAGCTCCCCCCAGCAGGAGAGAATACTGCTTCCCATCGTAGTGCCTGGAAATAAAAAAATAAATGCCAATAAATAACAGCTGGGACAACGCCCCCATGTACCATTCACTGTAGCCATGCCAGGCTGTTTCTTTATATTGGCTGAAAAGGGCAGATAAAACCACCGCGGCGCCGTAACACAGCATCCAGACATCCATGGCACTGAGTCCCGGACATTTCCTGCTTTCCCTTCTGCCGGCAGCAGCTCCGGCCGCGGAATCAGACGCCTCCTGCTGCCGGCTTTCAAATAAACTGTCATCAACCGGTCTTCTGCGAAAAAACAGCCTTCGCAGTGCTTCACAGATACCCACCGCAAGCCAGATCCCTAAGCAGAAGACCGCCAGATTGCGAAACAATATATATTTGGTGTCCCCCAGCTTCCAGTAAGTACCGCCTGTATAGAGCGGCACGGCTGCGGACAACCCAATTATAAGCAGATGACAGAGCAGACTTAAAAATTCCATACCCCTTTATTTCCAAAACTTCTTTTTCTTGCCGTCTTTACCGTTATTATCCTTCGGATCCTCTTCCGGCTCCTTTTTGCCGGAGGCCTTCGCTGCCGCATTCAACGTATCTCCGCACACCTCATCAAACTGCCGCAGCAGTTCCTTTGCTTCCGGTTTCAGCTTGTCGGGGACCTGAACCACCAGTGTCACATAGTGATCTCCTCTCACATCCTTGTTCCGCCAGGAAGGCACACCCTTCCCTCGCAGGCGGACTCTTGTATCCGTCTGGGTACCGGGCTTCACATCATAAATCACCTTACCGTCCACCGTATCTATCAGTATCTCGCCGCCCAAAGCCGCAACCGCAAAGGATACGGGCACCGTGGAATAAATGTCAAAATCCTGCCTCTGAAAAATAGGATGACGGCCCACAATAACCTCAATCAGCACATCACCCCTGGGTCCTCCGTTAATACCGGGCTCACCCAGTCCCGGCATACGCGTGGACTGCCCGTTGTCAATACCTGCCGGAATATCCACGGAATAGCGCTTTTTCATGGGGATGTATCCCGTTCCCTGACAGTCGGCACACTTATCCTTGATTACCTTGCCGGTTCCCTGACAATCGGGACAGGTCTGCACATTGCGGACCGTGCCGAAAAAGTTCTGCTTAATAGTCACCACCTGCCCTTTACCGCCGCAGGTGGAACAGGTCTGGGCGCTGGTTCCGGGTTTGGCGCCGCTGCCGTTACAGGTTTTACAGGTCTCCTTTACCGTCAGATCAATTTCTTTCTTACAGCCAAATACCGCCTCTTCAAAGGTGATGCGCACACTGGCTCTTAAGTTTGCCCCCTTCATGGGACCGTTGCTCTGGCTGCGGCGCCCTCCGCCGCCAAAGAGATCGCCGAATATATCGCCAAATATATCGCCGAAATCAGCACCGCTGAAATCAAAGCCGTTAAAGCCGCCTGCACCGCCCTCAAACGCCGCATGACCAAACTGATCATACTGACGCTTCTTTTCCGGATCACTCAAAACGGCATAAGCCTCCGAAGCTTCCTTAAATTTCTTTTCCGCCTCCGCATCACCCGGGTTCATGTCCGGATGGTATTTTTTTGCCAGCACACGATATGCCTTTTTGATCGCCGCTTCATCCGCATTTTTATCAACGCCAAGGACCTCATAATAGTCCCTCTTCTGCTCTGCCATAACCCACCTCGCCACAGCCGCCGTACCCTCGGCCGATTCTGACGTAAATCCCACGCATAAACGTAACGGCACATAACGCATCAAAATCCGATGCGTTATGTCTTTGTTTATACAGTCGCCGCAGAATGTTTCACTCCGAAAGCCGGTCACCGTAAGTTTATTTTTATTATTCTGAAATCTTATACTTCCCGGAAGTCCCCGTCAATGACATCATCCTCGGGAGCAGAAGCCGCTCCACTCATGTCGGGTCCCGCATTGCCGCCCATACCGCTCATATCAGGACCTGCGCCGCCCTGGGCCTGTTGCATGTTCTCATACATTTTGGTAAACAAGGACTGCGCACTGTTAGTCAGCTTTTCTTTTGCCGCTCTCAGCTCATCCAAGTCGCTGTCGCTCATCTCCTGATCCTTGGTTCTCTCAAGAATTGCCTTCACCGCATCAAGATCAGCCTGTACGGCAGACTTATCGCCGTCGCTGATCTTATCTCCCACTTCCTTCAGCGCGTTCTCGGTCTGGAACACAAAGGAATCTGCGTCGTTCCTGGTCTCGATGGCCTCCTTGCGCTTCTTGTCCTGGGTCTCAAACTCTGCGGCTTCCTTCACCGCTCTGTCGATCTCATCATCAGACATATTGGAGCCTGCGGTAATGGTGATATGCTGCTCTTTGCCGGTACCCAGATCCTTTGCGGACACATTTACAATGCCGTTTGCGTCAATATCAAAGGTAACCTCAATCTGAGGCACACCCCTTCTTGCAGCAGGAATTCCGTCCAGACGGAACTGTCCCAAGAGCTTGTTGTCCTTTACAAACTGTCTTTCACCCTGTACCACCACGATGTCAACGGCTGTCTGGTTATCGGTTGCCGTGGAATAAATCTGGCTCTTCCTGGTGGGAATGGTGGTGTTTCTCTCAATCAGCCTGGAAGCAATACCTCCCTGGGTCTCAATGGACAGAGACAGAGGCGTTACGTCCAGAAGCAGAATATCGCCTGCTCCGGCATCGCCTGCCAGCTTGCCGCCCTGTACGGAAGCTCCAATGGCCACGCACTCATCAGGGTTCAGGGTCTTGCTGGGCTCCTTGCCGGTCAGCTGTCTCACCTTATCCTGCACGGCAGGAATACGGGTAGAACCGCCCACCAGCAGTACCTGGCCCAGATCCGCATTGGTCAGGCCCGCGTCTTTCATGGCATTCTGCACGGGGATCGCCGTCTTTTCAACCAGATCTCTTGTCAAATCGTCAAACTGTGCCCTGCTTAAATTCATGTCGAAATGCTTGGGGCCCTCTGCGGTAGCCGTAATAAAGGGCAGGTTAATATTGGTAGTCATGGCGCTGGAAAGCTCCTTCTTTGCCTTCTCAGCCGCCTCCTTCAGTCTCTGCATAGCCATCTTATCGCCGGAAAGATCCACTCCTTCGGCCTTCTTGAACTCAGAAAGCATCCACTGGATAATCTTGTTGTCGAAATCATCACCACCCAGATGAGTGTCACCGTTGGTAGCCAAAACCGCAATAACACCGTCCGCGATCTCGATAATGGAAACATCGAAGGTACCGCCGCCAAGATCATATACCATGATCTTCTGCTCCTTCTCATTATCCAGGCCGTAAGCCAAAGCTGCTGCCGTAGGCTCGTTGATAATACGCTTCACGTCAAGGCCTGCGATCTTGCCGGCATCCTTGGTTGCCTGACGCTGCGCATCATTAAAATATGCGGGAACGGTAATAACTGCCTCCGTCACCTTTTCTCCCAGATAGCTCTCCGCATCCGCTTTCAGCTTCTGCAAAATCATTGCGGAAATCTGCTGAGGCGAATATTTCTTGTCATCAATAGTACGCCTTGCATCCGTTCCCATGTCTCTCTTGATGGATGCGATGGTCTTTTCCGCATTGGTTACCGCCTGACGCTTTGCAGGCTCACCTACCAGCCTCTCGCCGGTCTTCGTGAACGCCACAACGGAAGGTGTGGTTCTTGCGCCCTCCGCGTTGGCAATAACTGTGGGCTTACCGCCCTCCATAACTGCCACGCAGCTGTTTGTCGTTCCCAAATCAATACCGATAATCTTACTCATTTTTCATACCCTCCTGAAATATAATATATGCTGTATTTTTCTAAATAAAATTTGATACCTTTTTTAAATTCCTTCGGTTCCCCTGATCAGGTGGTAACGGCCACCATAGAATGCCGGACCACGTTATCCCGGTAAGTATAACCCTTCTGAAGTTCCTGGGCTACCACGCCGGATTCGTACTCTTCACTTTCCACCTGCATTACGGCGTTGTGAAGATTGGGGTCAAATTCCTGTCCCACCGCCTCGATGGGCTTCACCCCCATATTCTCAAGCTCTGTCAAAAGCTGCCGGTAAATACGGTTCATACCGTCCACAAAAGGATCTTCCTTTTTGTCCTCCGGCACTGTAGCCAGTCCCCGTTCAAAATTGTCTACTACGGGAAGAATCTTCTCGATTACACTTTTGGCGCCAGTTTCAAACATTGCCTGCTTTTCCTTTTCCGTCCGGTTACGGAAATTTTCAAATTCTGCCAGCTGGCGCTTTACCTTATCCTCCAGCTGCGCGATCTGTTCCTTTGCAGCCTCCGCCTTTTTATCCAGCTTTGCCTGCTTTTTGGACGCCTTTTTGTCCGCTCTGCTCTCTCCCTTTTCCGAAGCATCACCTGCCTGAGCCTCTTCCTCTTCCGAAGGGGCACTGTCTGCTTCATTCTCAGTCTTTTCGGAAGTGTCCTCAGTTTCACATTCCTCTTGATCCTCAGAAATATCCGTCTGCTCTTCCTCCAATACGTCCTTCTCCTGTTCTGCCATAGCACTCTCCATTCCGCCGCTTAAACGGCACAAATTTAAGTTTTTTCCGCTTTTCGGAAATCCTAAACTTCCTTTTCGTTTTTGTAAAGCTCATCCAGCTGCGACTGTATGGTCCTTAAGGTACCCACCACCTTGTCGTAATCCATTCTTTTGGGTCCTACGATACCAATGGTACCCTTCATGCCGCCTCCCAGTTCATAAGTGGCCGTCACCACGCTGCAATCCTTCATGCTCTGCACCGGCGACTCTTCACCGATGTATACCTGAATTCCCATGTTTTCCCCGCCGTTGAAGGTTTCCTGAAGCAATTCACCAAGCTGCTGCTTCTCTTCAAAGGCATTAATCAGTTCGCTGGCTTTCTCCTGATCTGCCAGCTCCGGATACCGGAAAATGTTATTGGTGCCGCTGGTGTATATTTCCAGTGCCTCTTCCGCCCGGATTGCCTCTGCCACCGCATCAATCACCTCGCTGACAATATCACTGTGAATTCCGGCCTGTTCCTTCATGACCGTTATCATGCCAAGATTAATCTCGTCTATGCACAGACCGCCCAAAGTAGTATTCAGCAGAATATTGAGCTTCAGAAGCGTCTCGTCTGACATGTCA
>CAZAMX010000177.1:0-5483 GCA_964486095.1 uncultured Acetatifactor sp.
TGGTAAAAAATGTTAATCTGCAGCTGAAGGATGGGGAAATCCTGGGCGTGGTGGGAGAATCCGGGTCGGGCAAATCCGTGACGGCGCTGACCCTTATGGGGCTGGTGGCGGATACGGCGGAGGTTACATCCGGCCGGATTGTTTTTGATGACTTGGTACTCAGAGAAGCAGGAAAAACCGTAGACAAAGCATTATACCGCAAATATCAGGGGGCGGAGATGTCCATGGTATTTCAGGAACCCATGACCTCCTTAAATCCCACTCAGAGGGTGGGCCGACAGGTGGAAGAGATCCTGCGCCTGCACACGGATTTTACCAAAGAGGAAATCCGGGCAAAGGTGCTGGAGACCTTTGAGGCGGTGGGACTGAAAAATGCGGAAACCGTCTATGCCGGCTATCCCCATCAGCTCTCGGGAGGTATGCGGCAGCGGGTGATGATTGCCATGGCAGTGATTCTTCATCCTGATCTGGTGGTGTGTGATGAGCCGACTACGGCCCTTGATGTAACGATTCAGAATCAGATCATAGAGCTGCTGCGAGCCATCAACGAAAAAGAGCAGAATTCCATGCTGTTTATCACGCACGACCTGAATCTGGCCCGCAGGATCTGTCACCGGGTGGCAGTTATGAAGGATGGCAGGGTGGTGGAGCTGGGAAGGACCGAGGAAATTTTCGAACACCCTGAAAAGGCTTATACCAAAGAGTTAATTGAAGCTGTGCCCTCCCGCCTAAGAAAAAGGACCTCCGTTCTGCACCGTAACTATGGGGGGGCAGGCAAGGAAACGGTGCTGGAGGTACGGGATCTGTCGGTTTTTTATCAGGACGGCAGCAACAGTCTGTTTTCCCGTAAGAAGCGCCACGCGGCGGTGCAGGGGGCGGAATTTACCATTTACAGAGGTGAGAGTCTGGGGCTGGTGGGGGAGAGCGGCTGTGGTAAAACCACTCTTTCCAAGGCGATTCTGGGTATGAATCGGGACATAACCGGCGAAATCCGTCACAGCACCGTCCGGCCGCAGATGATCTTCCAGGACCCTTACAGCAGCTTAAATCCTGCGAAGACCATTGGCTGGCTGTTACAGGAGCCCCTGCGGGCGGCGGGAATGCTGGATCAGTCTCTGCGGCTGAGTAAGGCGGATATGGAGGCGGCGGCATATGACATGCTGCGCCGGGTGGGCATGGAGGAAAAATATTTCCACCGTAAGGCCAATCAGCTTTCCGGCGGACAGAGACAGCGAGTCAGCATCGGTCAGGCGCTGATTACGAGGCCCGGGCTGGTGGTGGCGGATGAGCCGGTGTCTGCTCTGGATGTGACGATTCAGGCTCAGATCATGGAGCTGATGCAGAAGCTGCAGCAGGAAATGCAGCTCTCCTATTTGTTCATTTCCCACGATATTAATGTGGTTTACAAAATGTGTGACAGGATCATGGTGATGAAGGAAGGGAAAATTATAGAAATCGGGGAGACGGAGGAAGTGTTTGAACACCCGCAGCAGGAATATACCAAGGAACTGCTGGGAAATTAATTCATAGAAGCTTCATAGGACGCAATTTTGCTTTTCAGATTTTAGCTGATATGATATAATACGGCTGAGTATTTTGTGAAAGGAACTAACTGTATGTATGAGGAACAAAAGACCATTGCAGTAGAAATTACAAACCTGAGAAATTCAGGCATGGTGGAGGATGCCATTGCGATGTGTCAGCAGGCAGTCCGGCAATTCCCGGAAAATAGTTTTTTTACAAAATTGTTGGGAGATATGTACCGTCAAAACAGGCAGTTTCAGGAGGCAGCCGAAGAATATCTGAAAATGCTCAAATTAATTCATCCGAATCAATATGAAATATTTGTAAAAGCTTACCGTAAACTTGAAAAAAGTACATCTGCATATTTTATGCGCGGCTTCAGAGAAAAAATAAGGGTTCTTTTTGAAAGAGAAGAAATTTCTGAGGAATTATGGAAAAGCCTGAATACTCTTCTGGAAAAAGATTTTGTTTTGGATACAGCATTTTACAATGTTGTGGAACTGGCAGACGATGATCATAATATTTCGGTTGTGAGGAAAGAACTGGACAGGTGGGAAGTTGAGAGGAATTTTGGAAAGATTGAAGCCCTTGCCATCTATAAGTTGAATAAAATTAAAATATCTCAAAGCAAAAAGATAGACACATTATTGATTCAAAAGCTAGAAAAGTTGGGAAAGTATGACTTGGCGTTGTCCCTTATTGAGAAGACCAAAAAGCCGTATGATGAAAAGTTGATCGTGGTGGCAATTTTGCGGATGTGTCGAAAAAAAGAAAATTATTCATTTGCGGAAAGAGTACTGCAAATAGATGAGCGATTTATTGAATCTTCGGACTTTAACATTCAATATGAGCTGGTATATTATTTTCAAAGTACAAATCAAAATGATGAGTTGGAAAAAACACTCAGGCTTATGCGAGATAGTAGTGCGAAAAGAAGTATTCCCATAGCGAGAACCTTATACAATTTTTATCTGAGTTTAAACAGATTTGAGGAAGCTCAAAGTATTTACAAGCATATTCGGAATCTGGAACAGAATCAAAAAGCAGAACGAGGGCAGCACAAAAAATATGGGTTCAAGTCCCGTAGTGAAGAACAATTAGAATCGGAGCAGGCCGTATGGCGCAGAATGAAGGATTTGGTTTCCGATCAAGAGCATAATCGTCAGATGATCGCCCTGCGTGACCTTCTGAAAGGTTTTTCACATGAATTAGGTCAGCCGATTACTAACATTCGGTATGCGATTCAATTACATCAAAGAAAAATACAAAGAGGGAAAGACCCTTCGGAAGATTTGGATGCTCTTCTGGCTGATATTTTAGTTCAGACAGACCGGCTTGGCGTATTGTTGGCGAGATTCAGCCCTGTGGTATCTCCTAAAAACGAGTCAGGTGTATTCAGTATTAGAAACTGCGTAAGTCAGGTGCTGAGTGATCTGGAAACGAGACTGCAAGGTCAGAACATAACCTATCAGATTGAAGGCTCTGCGGAGATCAGCCTTTCAGGAGACCAGATACAATTTTCACAGGTGTTTTATAATTTGGTTCTTAATTCCATGCAGGCTATTGAAAAAAATGGACATATTGATATAGTAATCTCAACTTCCGCGCATAATATGATTACTATAGAATTTGCAGATAATGGCCCGGGCATTCCAAAGGAAAACCATCAAAAGATTTTTGAACCCTTTTTTTCAACAAAAGATCCTACGTCGGGAAATGGTGGTGAAGGACTTGGCTTATATATTGTTTGGAATATTTTGAAGATGTTTAATGGTACAATTCAGATAGACAAAGATTTTAATAAAGGAACCAGATTTTTGATTCGGATTCAACCCCCCAAAGGAGGAAATTAGATATGAACTATGTATTAATTATCGAAGATGAAGCGGCAACTGCCGCCCCTGTGAAGGAAGCACTGGAAATGGATGGTATTCAAGTTGATGTAGCAAATGATGGAAATGCAGGATTAAAATTATTCAGAGAGAAGGTTTATGACTTGATTTTATTGGATCTAAAATTGCCGGGGCTTACCGGAGAAGAAGTCCTGAGTGAGATCCGAAAAGAAGATCCCTTTATTACGGTGATCGTATATACAAATTATAGTAATTTTGCAGACATTAAGAGACTTACAAATATGGGGATAGACGGCTATATTAACAAAGGCCCGGGTGCGGATCTGAATGAGCTATTAACAGTGATCGAGAACAAGCTGGCACCAATTGACGAAAATGCTTTAGATGCACTGTTTAAAGAGCTTCCTCAAAAGTCGTCTTGAGGGTCCAAAAGCATGTGATAAACATGAGAAAGAGACAGGAAGTATGTGTCAAGGAGAAGTTTAAGATGCCAAGGGAGTTTTTATTAGATACAAACGCATTTTTCAATTTGCTGAAAGAATCAAGAGAAACGGAAAGGGGTAGTTCAGTTTTTGCGTCTCAAATAGGTATTCTTACAGGCGGTAGTATGTTTATTTCAAATGTAACCAAAATAGAAATCATCTCGGTGCTCGGGAGATATGCAAGAGGGCGAAGCGGTGGTTTCCACAAATGTACGCGTCCGCTTTCAGAGACAGGGCATCTATGCACAAACACATGGTATGTGCCGCCGCAGGCGAAATGGAACAGACGAAAAGTAAATATGTGGTTGCAGTTGATTAATGAGACGCTGACAGGGACATCTGATTTGGTAACTGTTCGAATTCTATCGTTTGATGAAAAAACCATTCAATACGCCGAGCAGATCATTCCGAATGCTTTAATACATAACTTTGCATCAATGGATGCGATTATTGCGGCTACAGCCCAGGAAGCGATTGTAAACGGAAAAGACTTAACAGTTGTGACATCCGACAAGGGGTTGAAAGCTTGTCTACAAAAAATAGGTATCCCGTTCTGGGATGCTTTTGGCTAATATTTTAGCTTTATCTTGCTAAACCAGGGAAAAAGGATAACATATTAACACGCAGCATTTGAATATAGCCATGACTGGCTCGCAGACGGATTTTCAATCAGTCCGTTTTCATTGCCGTTGGAAAAGCAGGTATTTGTGCCCCAAAAGACTCTTTCGAGGGTCTTTTTTGCGTATTTGCAGACAGTCTGCCGGACGGTTGGGGACGTCTGCTGGTGGACAGATTGATGAGAAAAAGGGGAATAAATCCTTATGAAATCGGAAATCTGGAAAGGCTGGCGATTGTGGGTGCTTCCGGAATGGGAGCGCTGACATATCGTCCTGCAATCTCTTTAGAGACGAGTTGTAATGAAATGACTCTGGATGAACTGGCAAGGGAATGCGAGCGGATTTTAAATGCGGAATCTTCTGATTATTTGAACGATTTGTTTGTAAGGGGCGGCTCATCCGGTGGAGCAAGGCCGAAAATACTGACAAAATTTAAGGACGAGGACTGGATGATTAAGTTCCCGTCGTTGGAGGATGACAAAGATATTGGAAAACAGGAGTATGATTATGCCCTCTGCGCCGCAGAATGCGGCTTGGAGATTGAGAAGGTAAGGCTGTTTCCGTCTGAAAGGACAAAGGGGTATTTTGGCACACGAAGATTTGATCGGGCAGGGGGTGTCGAATGCGGAAGGATTCACATGGTATCTGCTGCGGGGCTGCTTGAGACATCACACAGAATACCCAATCTGGATTATAATCTTCTCATGAAGCTGACGCTTCAGCTTACAAAATCTATGGAAGAATGTGAAAAGCTGTACAGATTGATGTGTTTTGATGTGTTTGCGCATAACAGGGACGACCATTCCAGAAATTTCACATTTATTTTCAGAGAGGCAGATCGAAATTGGGTATTATCGCCGGCGTATGATCTTACCTATAGCAGCTCCATTGGGGGGGACATGCGACTACCGTAAATGGGAATGGGGTAAATAAAAATTCTACAAATAAATCATGTTTTTAAGTGATATTTTATGATATAATCAAATAGAAAATAGTAAAGAAGTTTT
>CAZAMX010000178.1:0-987 GCA_964486095.1 uncultured Acetatifactor sp.
TATGGGATTTCCATTCGCTGCTTATCATGGTACAGATGTGCTTTTCCTTCATGCTTACGGATAAAGACAGTGATATGCGCCTGTGCAAGCATTGTAATAAAGCCTTTGTTGCAAGCAGAAAGGGAAATGAATTTTGCAGCCAGAAGTGCAAGAACCAGTTTAACGTCTACAAATCGAGAGAGAAGAAGAAAGGGAACAAAAGCAATGATTGAAAACAGGAATGTAAATATCATAACCGATGCGGACGGTAAAAAGCTGGTCTTAATCAATGATATCCGTTTCAAGGCAAAAGTGCGGGATGACTGGTCTGTTGTCGAGGAATACCTGAAAGAGTATATCGGGGATTTTTATGAAATTGAGGAAACTTCTGAAAAAATATTTATTTCAGCTGATTTTCCCGATGAATATGCAAGTTCAGATAGCCGCATTGCCTTAAAAGGCGCAGTGGCAAAAGCTAAGGCAAACGCTGCGCAAGCTATTCCTGAACTTATAAGAATAGCTGCCAATCCCAAACATGAGGCAAACAGAAAAGAAAAGCACAAAGCAGATGCAGTATATGGGTGGTATCGTTACAACATTAGATTTGCACTGCCTGTATATGATGACAAAACGGGAAAATTAGCAAGGCATAATATTTATTCGGCAAGTATGCTTGTCCGCCATGCGAATGATGGCAGGAAGTATCTGTATGATATTCTTGCAATAAAAAAAAGAAACGAGCAGCCCGCTTGAGTGAAAACACTGTACGGTAAAAACCCATTTCTCATTATCAATAATAAGCTATTTTTTAATTCCTGTCAATCCCCAATTTTTATTTTTCAAAATACCGCTATTGGTATTTTTAATGCAATGGGACTGTGAAAAAAAACTCTGACCTTCACGGCCCCTTTACATTACAGAAAAAATTAAACAGAGAATTTACACACTTTACTTGACAAACCCCCATATTACAATCGCCTTTCTTTGTGCTAAACTATTTACAGATAC
>CAZAMX010000178.1:997-4915 GCA_964486095.1 uncultured Acetatifactor sp.
CAGTGGGGAACTTTGTTCCCCCTTGACCGCTCCATAACACTAAAGGGAATATATCAAATCGTGCATCACTATTTCCTCCGCCCGTATTTCCCGATATGGTATTCTGTTGTATCCGAAAGTTTCAGGTCGGGAATCAAATAGTCGCCTTCCCAATGATAAGTAATTTCCATATACAACCGTCTTTCTTTGTGCTAAACTGTTTACAGATAGGAATAAAAGGATTATCACCTTCTTCCTTTACTACAACATCTGCAAGTTTCCATTCACCACAAATGAGCCAGCCGCATATGTTGTATTTTAGCAGATGGAGATTTCCACTAAAATACAATCTTTTAGAGGAATCTGACATCTACACTTCACAACATATCACATCATTCATATATGCCTGCGCCGTATCGATCATACGGTAGCCACAATTCAGCGCGTCCAAAACCGCCTTTTCCGCCTGTGCCGGTGTCATCCTAAAGGTGCCGATACCCACTGCAGGCATCTTTATTCCGTTGCTAAGTGTAAATGTCATCATGGATTTATCCTCCTTCAGTTTATTTCAGTCAGTCGTCCGCAATCTGGTCATTGGACTTTACCAGCTCACAGAGTGTTACATGTTCATTGCGGTATCTGGCCGCAGGATTTTTTTCCGGGTTGGGCAGGTCAAACTGCACCGCCATTTTAGAACAGGCATGGACACAGGCGTAACATGCCTGGCATCCTTCCCGACTGTGAACAGCATATTGGTTCTATAAATTCAAGACCGCACAGACGGAACAGGTTTCATTTTCTATTCTGTAATCCAGATTTCCGTCATACTTCCGGCATACAGAAAGGATACTGGATACGCCGATGCTTTTCTTTGCTGGCAGACCGTCCGCGAGCTCAAGGTCATCCGAACAGGTATTGTTACACAGGATAATTAGTCTTTTGGTCTGTAATCGGATATGAATTTCAATCCTTTTGTTTCCTTTCCCGCATTCCTGACATCCATGCAAGGCATTCTCCAACAGGTTTCCCAAAAGAGCGATCAGGTCAATTTCCCGCACCTCAAGTTCCCTGGTCGCATTGCATTTGACTGAGAAATCAATATCATTTTCCTCCGCTTTGCCCGCATACACGGAAAGGATACTGTTTACCGTCCTGTTTACGGAATACTGCTTTACCGCCGCTTCAGAAATCTCGTTCTTGTATTCCCCGATATAGGTAAGGATTGCGGCATTGTTGCCTGTTTTCGCATAGGCCGCAATCATATCGATGTGATGCCTCATATCGTGCCGAAGCCTACGGTTTGTCTCCTCTGCATTTTGCAGGGCAGACAGGCGGCTGGAAAAATGTTCCGCATTCAGGCGGATCAGCTCAGCCTCCGCATCCTTCTTCATGTAACTGATATTGCTGAATACAACAGCATATACCGCACACATCACAAGGCTGATCGTGATAAACAGGAAAAGCAGATAGGTAGCTGACATGGTATTTCCTACATACAAAGCAGTAACAGCCACCTGCAGCAGATAGAACAGCAGGGCAATCAGCGCCAGATTCCACCATCTGCCTTTTTTAATATCCGCAAGAGACTGTATCACCGGCGCCGCATATCTTTTATACAATGCCAATATCAATAACAACAATGCCGTGCGCAGCACATTTACCAGATAAAAACCCGGCAGAGCAGGCAGGCGCGGCAAAAACAGCGTTACCATGAGCTTCAGGCTGTTGTCTATGATGGAAAACAGGCCAAAATAAGTAAGGAACAAAAAGCTTTTCTTGGGAAAACACTCCTTTGAGACAATACAGAAAAAAAAGAACAGGCAGACCGCAATCCCCAGATATATAAGCAGCATCTTTATACCACTCGCCATATACATGTATATACCCATACAGACAAAGCTGACCGCATACAGACAGCTTAAAAGCACAAATTTCCATTTGCAATGCCTGCGCTCCGGCATATGGTAAACAACAACCACATGACACAATACCATAAGACACAATGCCGGAATACGATTCGTCACACTCATTTTTTCGCCTCCTTCCGGCAGAACTCCATATACATATTCTGTACTTCCTCAACACTTCTGCGCGGAACGGTTATCTTCGCGCCGCCCTGCATTTCCATGTTGTTTCCTGAAATGCTCCGCACAAAATCAAGGTTTACCACATAGGAGGCACCCACTTTGATAAATTTCGGGTACTTTTGTATTTCCTCAAATATTTGTGACAGTTTCATGCGAAGTTTAAGTGTTTCGCCGGAAGAAAGTCCAAGCAGCAGATAATGGTTCTGGGATTCTATGGATATAATTTCACTGATCCGCACACGGTACACGCCATTCACGCAGTCAAGGGAAAGCAGAACCTGATCCTCTGTCTTTTTTATGGCACGGTCAAGCGCCGCATCAAACTGTTTCTGTGTAAAAGGTTTGAGCAGGTAATGGGTAGCGTTCATTGCAAACGCCTCTACCGCATATTCGTCGCTGGTTGTCAGGAAAATAACACTCATTTCCGGGTTTTTTGCAAGCATTTTTTCTGCCGCGTCCGTCCCGGGGACACCCGGCATACAAATGTCCATAAGGGCGATGTCATATGCTTCCCCTTTTTCCATCCTGTGCAGAATATCTTCTGCTACATTGTATTCGTCAGTTTCAATATAGTATTCCGGATGTGCCGCTGCATAAATATCCAAAGCTGTCCGAATGGTTTCCATATCCTTTTGTATATCATCACATATTACTACCCGCATAACATTTCCTGCTTTCCATTTTATCCGATCACTTTAACTATCCCATCACTTTGAAAACGGGCAGCGCTTCCCAATACACTGATTGTTTTGCGTAGAATAATCGCATACAACTTCCGATTTTTCCATACTGACCTGAAAAAACTGCTCAATAAAATCGACTGCCGCAAGGATAGAAAGAAATGAATCTCTCTTGCAACAACGGGGGCCGCCAACCATCCCGATCTGTTCCAAAGCTTTTGCCGTCATTAAATGAGACCAGCCAAAAGGTTCAACAGCCAGCGGCGTTGACTTTGAAATGATCGACACAAACATGCCCGTACTGATTCCGGCTCCACAGGCACCCCAGAATCCGCATGCTCCGCCCGGCACGCTCTTTCCCCTGCTCATCATTTCAGCCAGCGCCTGCTGCAGTTCAAGATCACCGCCGGCATTTTTATATGCCGTCAGCAGTGCAGCGCCAACCATGATATGGTGTTCCGGTCCGTGCATATGGCAGAACGGCTGATCCATAAGCTTCCTTACAATCTTGACCGGGTCTTTTGATGGTTCCTTCAGACATAATCCGATTATGGCGTCCATGCCCTTCGTATGACACTCATTACAGACATAGTGCCCGTTCACACATCTGGTTTTGCTGTTTTCTTTTTTATGGCATACAGCACACTCCATGATCTCATCTGTCTCCAGATAGACAAGCGGCACGCCGCATATTAAACATTCCTCTTTCACTACCCATTCCTCTCTACATTCCCAAGATGACTGCATATAAATACAGAAAAACAAAGGGCTGGCATTTGGATACCTGAATTGCTATACTGACTTTCACATTAATATCATTCCATCTCCCCTAGTCAGAGTCACGCTTTTGATTATATCACTTCACCCCTGTATCTGCCACTATGAATGCAAATTCTATTATAAATCATGTCTTTCTGATGATTTTATGTTGCCCTTTTATCCGAACTATTCTAAAATATAGGACGAACACAGAAAAACGGAACTGGAAGGTCATCTATGGACTATACGATACGAGAACTTCAAAAAACGGAATATCCATTACTGGATCATTTTCTATATGAAGCAATTTTTATTCCAGAGGGTATTGAACCTCCCCCTAAAACCATTATTACATCTCCCGAATTACAGGTTTATGTCGAACGTTTTGGGAAATTAAAGGATGATCGGGGATT
>CAZAMX010000178.1:4925-5432 GCA_964486095.1 uncultured Acetatifactor sp.
GTAAGATTGTCGGTGCCGTTTGGGTTCGCATCATGAATGATTACGGACATATAGATGAAGAAACGCCCTCTTTGGCAATCTCTCTTTATAAAGAATACCGGAACTTAGGCATTGGAACAGCCATGATGAAAGAAATTCTTGCCCAGCTGAAAGCACACGGATACAGCCGAGTTTCTCTTTCTGTTCAAAAATCCAATTATGCGGCAAAGTTATATTTAAAGGTTGGCTTTGAAATTGTAAGAGAGAATGAAGAAGAATACATCATGGTGAACTACCTATAAATCAGGGAAAGGACGTTTTTATTTATGAGAATCCGACCGTATATACCCGGCAAAGATTATGAATCTTTATCAAAATGGATTGATGACGAAAGAACTCATGCCTTTTGGTGTGCAAATCTTTTGCCCTATCCCATGACACGAAAATCTTTCCATGATTTATTAGAGAAAAATTCGGTAGACTGGACAGACAGTGCTTATGTAGCAACTGAAGACAGCGGACAGGCAG
>CAZAMX010000179.1:0-5409 GCA_964486095.1 uncultured Acetatifactor sp.
GCTGATTTTAACCCCGTCCTGCGAAGGGTCATGATGGGGAATTCCTTTCTCAGGTCATATCGGTTCACCACCCCAAATTTCTTGATGGTGTAGGCAGGAGTGCCATCGGGCCAGTGAGGGCGTACCTTTTCTCCCTCCGTGCTGGTGCCGTTTTCCAGAATATCCCTGCACATCTCTATAAAAACATTATCTGCGTAGCTCATTTCCCCTCCTATACTATTCCCGCCCTGATGGCACGGGAAATATCATCCCCGTTTACCACCGACAGAATCCTGGCCCCATATTTTTCGCGCAGAATATCCGCGCCGTTAGGGTGATGCTCCTTCATATCCGTCTCATAGCGCTCTACAATCACGGCTACTCCTGCAATGGTGACATTCACGCTCTCCCTGATTCTCTCAATTCGCTCGATCAGAGTCTTGCCACTGTTAATCAGGTCATCCACAATCAGCAGCCGCTCTCCATCCTCCGGCGTATGGCCGCAGAACTCTCTTCCCCTGCTGTCCGCCAGCTTTCTGCCGTGGCAGTAGCTTACGGTAACCCCGTACTTATTATACAGTGCCAGGGCCGTTGCTACCGAAAGGCTGATTCCGTGATATGCCATGCCCACAATACAGTCAAAGGTAATTCCGCTTTCCCGAATACAATCCGCAAAATACTCTCCCAGCTTCGCGTACTGGGCATTTGTAATAAAATGCTCGGAATCCACATAATACTCTGACCGATAGCCGTGCAGTTCATAGCTGCCAAGCTTCAGCACTCCCGCATCCGCCATAAACCGGATGAAACGCTCTTTGTTTGTCATGGCATTGAGCTTAAAGCCCATCAATTCGTCGATGCTCACCCCGAAAAAGGTTGCCAGCCCGGGAAGCGTCTCTATGTCCGGCGCTCCCCCGTTTTCCCACTTACTCACGGCCTGAAACGAAACATGAACCGCCTCCGCCAGCTCCTCCTGAGTCACGCCCTTAGCCTTCCGCAGTAATCTGATATTATCTCCGATCTTATTCATAATCAGTACACCTCCTGGATTTTTAGTCTGACAGATAACCCTGCAGGGATTTTCCTGACAGTTTTATCCTAAACCAAATTAACCAGGCATACAATAAAAGGTAATGAGAGTTTTTTTCAACTAACAGTTGAGCGCCGCCATATTCGCATTTTAAGCTTTACCTCTACTGGTACTTGTCGCACAGGGAATTGATCTGATCCGCAAATTTTGCCGCATCCTTGTTGGGCATGCCGTCTTTTTTCTGTACCAGAGCCAGAAGCCTCTGAGCTGCCGCCAGCAGTCTTGCATAAACACCGGCCGCCACAGGAGACTTGCCCTTCTTCTTGACAGGTATGGGCGATGCCTCATACTCCAGCTTGCCGGACATCAGGTTAAACACCGTTCCACTGTAGGGCGCATAAGCATTCTGCTTATATTCCGTCTTCAGGCACTCCACAAAGGAGGCAGAGACGCTGTCCTCTCCATGTACCACAAAAACCTTCCTGGGCTTCTCTTCAAAGTTCGAAATCCACTCTAAAAGCCCGTTTTTATCCGCATGGCCGCTCATGCCGGGCAGCTGCCTGATATGAGCACGCACCTGAATGGACTCCCCGAAGAGACGCACTTCCTCAGCGCCTTCCACAATACTCCTGCCCAGGGTTCCCACCGCCTGATACCCTACGAAAAGGATGGTGCACTCCGGCCGCCAGAGATTATGCTTCAAATGATGCCTGATCCGCCCTGCCTCACACATACCGGAAGCGGAAATAATAACCTTGGGCGTATCAATAAAATTGATCTCCTTGGATTCCTCACTGGTAATGGCAAGCTTCAGCCCCGCAAAGGAAATCGGATTGATGCCTTCCCGTACCAGCTCCATGGCTTCCTCGTCAAAGCACTCGAAACGATTCTCTTCAAAAATGCCTGTGGCCTCCACCGCCAGGGGACTGTCCACATATACAGGAAATTTCTCATGTCCCTTTACCAGACGATCCACCTTGATCTGGCGCAGGAAATACAGAATTTCCTGGGTGCGCCCCACCGCAAAGGAGGGGATTACCACGTTTCCGCCCCTGTCAAAGGTCTCCTTCAGCACAGCCGCCAGCTCCGTCACAAAATCCGGACGCTCCTTGCTGTGAAGCCGGTCTCCATAGGTGGATTCCATGACCACATAATCCGCTTCCTTTGTAAAAGCCGGATCCTTTATCAGCGGCTGGTTCTTATTCCCGATGTCTCCGGAAAATACTATCTTTTTCGTAACACCGTCTTCCGTCAGCCAAACCTCAATGCTGGCTGAACCTAAAAGGTGCCCTATATCCGTAAAGCGGATTTTTACCTCGTCGCAAACCTGAACCTCTTTGTCATAATGGCAGGGAATAATCCTTTTGATCACGCCCTCTGCGTCCTCCATGGTATAAAGAGGCTCCACAGCGGCAATAGACTCACTTCTCTTCGCCTTCCTGTTCTTCCACTCCGCCTCCATCATCTGGATGTGGGCACAGTCACGCAGCATAATGCTGCAAAGATCGGCCGTGGCGTCCGTAGCATACACCTGCCCCCGGAATCCCTCGGCGTACAAAAGCGGCAGCAGGCCCGAATGGTCTACATGAGCATGGGTCAGGAACACATAATCTATCATGGACGGGCTCACCGGCAGGGGTTCGTTCTCAAAGATATTAATTCCCTGCTCCATCCCATAATCCACCAAAATATGCTTGTTTCCCACCTCCATATAATGACAGCTTCCCGTTACCTCATGATCTGCACCGATAAATACAAGCTTCATAAGTCTCCTCCTTCTCTTACGCTTATTTTGCTCCTGCTCCTGTCATCTTCGTTTATGTACCGCATTCGCGTACTGTAATCCCCATATCGCTCTTTACAGATATTGTATCATGTTCCCGATGAAATATCTATCATTTTTCACTGTCCCCGATAAAAAAAGATTGACAATACCGGTGCGGCATGCTATCATTTTACTGTTGTTACTTTTCAGTGATGATTTTTATGCGATAGTAGTACAGTTGGTAGTACGCCACCTTGCCAAGGTGGAGGTCGCGGGTTCGAGTCCCGTCTATCGCTCTTTTAAGATTAGCAGCGAAGCCTTTAAAAGGGGTTTCTGCTGCTTTTTCATTCTATCCACTACAGGAGGTACTTTATGGTTTGTCATAATTGCGGAAAAGAATTATCTGAAAACGCCCGCTTTTGCAGACATTGCGGCGCGCCTGTACAGGAAGCAGCAAGTGAAGGTTCTCCCGTGGCTGTACAGGCCCCCGTAACAGAACCGGAAACAGCAAAAAAAGGCCGGGGCCGCCGGATCCTTGTATCCCTGCTCCTTTTTTGCATTTTTGCAGGCGGTCTGGCAGTCAGCGGCTGGTTTACAATCCGCACCATGCAAAAATATAACACCCCTTACCGGGAGGATGATTTTGCCGCTCTGCATGCGGAACTGGCAAAAACCGATGACAGTGCCGAAGAAATCCTCCGGCTGGAAGCTCTTTTGGAGGCCAATTCCGCGGAAATCCAAGAGCTGGAAGATACCCTGGCCCTTCACCGTGCCAATCGGGAAAGCGAAATCCTTGCTACCATCACCGATACCGCTGAACTGGACTATGACGCCCTTTTTCGTACAGAGCCCTTTGCAGACGCTTATCTGCAGTACATAGAGGACCTTTTAAGCGCATTCCGGCAGGATCAGCAGATCGACAGCTGGCTTTATCCCTACTATACCTATTCTGTGGAATACGGCGCAAATACCTATATTGGTGATGATCTCTGGATCTATGGAAACTATGGCGATTCTGCGGAAGCCGAAAAGAATGGCGAAAAATTTAACGCGGCTCTGTCGGATCCCTCATTATTTTATCTTATTCTTTATACCGATACTCTGACTGACCATGCGGCACAAAACGGTCATCTGTATATCACCGGCCTGGATATGCTGAATACTCTTTTTCAGATACCGGGATATGTTCTGGACGGCGCCGTATTTGTAAAGGCTTACGGCGGCAATCCTGATCCGCAGGAAATGGAGGTTCCCGGCTGGACACCTCAGGATTACAATAATTTCTGGCAGTATGCCGGCAGCTATCTTTATTCCGAACATGCCGTCTGGATGGATTTCGGCCTGTCTGCCGAAGATTTTGATCTTGACTGGAAAACCTTGACAGACGAAAATGCTTATTACAAGGCTTCTGAAAAATTTATGGATACTATTGCCCCCGGTCTTGACCGGTATGCACCGGCTCAGTATGTGCCGGATGATGAATACTATGGCGGCATCCGCTATGAATTGCCCGGAAATGAAGCCACCCTGCCGGAAATTGCCGCCGCATACATTGCAGCCAACCCTGCCTGCCTTAAGGAGCTGGGAATAAATACCGAGGCTCTGCCTTCCTCCTTTGACGGTTTGATTGACGATGCCGAAACACGACTGAAAGAGCTGGCAGATACTGTCGATCAACTGGAAATACAAAAAAATCAGGCCCAAAGACAGCTGGACGGCAGGGATTTCCTGCTGCAGCAGCAGGAAATCCTTCTTGCCATAAGGGACCGGCACACGAAAGAACTATCCGTCATCCTCTGGGTCTTTGTCCTGATTTTTATCTTCCTGTTCCTTATGACAGCAGTCAGTTTAAGGAGATTCCTCCGGTCCTTAGTGTGAACTCTCATCCGGTGACAGATCCGCTCCGCCGCTTAAGATAAAGCCTATATTCCCGATGGATTCTCCGCTCCCTAACCGCCCGTTGTAATCCACCGAGGATACATGCAGCGTATTTCCTTCCAGGGTATAGGTTCCGTTCCA
The DNA here is from genome assembly GCA_964486095.1 of uncultured Acetatifactor sp. GTDB lineage: Bacteria > Bacillota > Clostridia > Lachnospirales > Lachnospiraceae > Acetatifactor. Next base: position 4,794 of record CAZAMX010000179.1, read on the forward strand.
GGAGTCCGACACTTCCGGCGTCTGGTTAAACACTATATCTGCGCTCCATCCGTCTATCGCCTTATCGGAAATATTCTCCACCTTCATTTCATACTGGTAAAAATGCTTTCCTTCCGATTCCCAGCTGTTGACCAGTTCAAGCGTAACCTGCAGGTCTTCTGCTGCCGCTGCTCCTGCCTGTTCCTGATTTTCCTGATGCTGCCGGTCTCCCTGGTCGGATCCGTTCTGCCCTTGATTTCCCTGAGGCTGCCGATCCTGGCTGCCTTGTCCCCGATTCTCCGAAAAGTACCCGCCCTCCAGCGGATTTCCCGGCAGACTTCCCCACAGACCACTTCCCTGGGGACTGTCGTTTCCGTCTGTCAGCAAGCCATACAGCCATTCTCCCGTACTGCTTAGATCCTCCGCGGACAGCCCGCTGGTCTTGCCGCAGGAACTTTTTATGTGAGCCGAGGTTTCGTTCTTATTTGACAGGTTCCAGGCTACATAGCTGATCTTATACCCGTCAAGCAGCTCCACCCAGGCAGCCGCCTGCGCCTCGTCAATCCCGCCGTTCCCGCTGGCATCACAGATGCCGAATTCCGACACAAATACCGGCAGTCCGTCCCTCAGGGCGTTC
>CAZAMX010000180.1:0-5378 GCA_964486095.1 uncultured Acetatifactor sp.
CGAAATCTATGGTACTTTTTCAAAAAAAGGTAGTAAATTATAAAAAAACACTGGGGAAAAAGTACCAAAAATTTTGTGCATTAACTGGTAAAAAGTAACATTACACGATTCATGCCAAATAAATATCCGTTTACTTCGGGAAGGAAAGAAATTGCGGATTTGTGACGATAAGTATACTGGAGGCGGAAGTGATATGAGAAGAGTAACTGACGGGATGGCTGGTTTTTTCTGCCGGAGATTCAACCTACAAAATAAATTATCCGGCTGGCGAAGCGTGTAAGTTAGGGGAGTTCATGTATGGTACCAGCTATTCACCGGATGAAAAATATGTGGCATATTGTACGGGAAATAATAATCTGTTTGATAGCTGGGATGCCATTGCGCCTGGATGGTATGTGGAAGAATTGGAGACCGGAAGGAAAACGTATATTCCGATCGAGACTTGGACGTATGATTCGGAAAGGCCAATTTATGGCGGGAAGTGTATATGGATAGAAAGAGATCAGTTATTGCGGTTACTCAAGTGAGAAATTTCGTCAATTACCTGATCAATTGACGCGGAAAGGAAGGGGAATGGGGATGAGTACGGTTGATATAAGCTACGGCATGGGAAGCTATAGAGCTTTTGGCGGAGGCAGCAGGACGGAAAGGCGGACGGGCGAAAAGACCGGAGAAACGGGAAAAAGCGAGTCCAGAAAAAGCCCGGAGGCCAGGAAAGAAACCGAAAAGAGCGGCGCAGGGGCCTTTGCGAAAAGCATGGCGGACATCGCGGAAGACAAAACCGGTGAGAAAACAGCGGTTACCGGTGAGGAAGCTATGGAAAAGGGAAAAGCGTCAGCGGCCGGCAGGAAAGCTATGGAAAAGGGAAAAGTGTCAGCGGCCGGCAGGGAAGCAGTAGAAGATCCGGAAGTCCAAAAGGCAAGTTCCGTCTGGGAAGAGGGTCTTACAGGGCAGGAGACGAAATCTCCCCAGGATATGAGCCTGGATGAATATATGCAATATATATATGGGATCATCTCGGAGCTGTCCAGAAAGAATTACAGCATGGGAAATTCCGTATTTATCTATATTTCGGAGGAAGGCTTCCTGGCCATGCAGAACGATCCGGAATATGAGGCCTGGGTCATGGAGAATATCCGGCAGGCCTATCATGACTGCGGCTCCAGAGGCGGCCATGACGGCTATCACAGCGCGCACTTTTTCGGAGCCACGAAGGAAGAATATCAGGGGCAAAGCTGGCATTCCGGCTGCAGTAAATGTGAGCAGGAGAGGCGTCGTAAGAGACGGCTGTGGCAGAAAAAGCGGCTGGAGGCCCTGCTCAAAAAGCGACGGGAGCGAAAACTGCTGGAGCAGCAGCGGCTGGCAAAGCTGCGTCTGGAGAAGGCCTTTTACAAAAAGCTGCTGGCGAAAAAAAGGCTGGATCGTGAAAGACTGGAGGAAAGCTATCGTGAGGAAGCCTTTGTACGTAAGAAGCTGGAGGAAGGACACAGGGACGAGGCTTTGGCGCGCAGGGAGGCAGCGTCGGCCTTCAGAATGTATCAGGCCAGCGCAAAGTATAATGAGCAGTAATTTAATGAAAATAGTTTGTAACGAAACCTTTCCCCAAGGGATATAAGAGATGTAACAGGCAGGCACAAGGCGCGCACGAAAGAGAGGGGGCCGGAGATGGAGGAACTGTATAAGGAAAATGCAGCCCTTGTATATCATTTTCTGCTTGCAAAGTGCGGAGACTCACAGGTGGCGGAGGAACTGACCCAGGAGACTTTTTTGCAGGCTATTCGTTCTGCAGATCGTTATAACGGAAGCTGTAAAATGTCCGTCTGGCTGTGTCAGATCGCAAAGCATCTGCTGTATCAGTACTGGCGGAAGCAGAAAATAAATGTTCCGTTGGAAGAGGAAGACCGGATGCTTTCGGAGGAACCGGGTGTGGAGCGGCAGGTATTGGCCCGGGAAGAGCTGTTGGAGGTGCTGGGCAGGCTTCACCGATTACCGGTGAACATGAGAGAGGTGGTGTACCTTCGTATTACCGGTGATTTGTCCTTTCGAGAGATCGGGCGGATCATGGGGAAATCGGAGAACTGGGCCAGAGTCAACTTCTTTCGCGCCAAGGAGCTGCTAAAAAGCAGCGGGGAGTAAAAGGCGCGAAGTCTTTAGGTCTGCCGTGATTGCTTATGCCGGCCGTGCCGGCATGTTTGGGAAAGGGAGGAATGTGTATGAGCAGAATCAGCTGTGATGTAACGAAGGATCTGCTGTCAGGTTACCTGGACGAAACCTGTTCCGGGGAATCTAAGGAGCTGGTGGAAGAGCATTTAAAAGAGTGCGAATCCTGCCGGAAATTTCTGGAAAGGCTGCGGGAAGAGGATGAGGGTAAGGAAGAGCTGAAGCTGAATTATCTGAACAGGGCGCGCCGGTTTATGGATATTCAGTCATTGGCAGGTATCTTTCTTCCCCTGCTTATACTGTTGACAGGATTTTACAGTGTGAATCGTGGGTCCGGCTTTTCGGAAAAGTTTTATTATATTGAGATGCCCGTGATGATGCTGCTATGCGCCTATGCTCTGGGCAGGGGCAGGGTAAAGGGGATGCCGTCAGGAATCCAGTGGATGATCCCGGTGTTTGGTGTGATGCTGGTATCCGTGGCGGCAGTGCTGCGGTATAATACGCTTTTTGAAGTTGAGAGAATCGTTGGGCAGCAGGAACTCGGAAAAGAAGCGGATTCTGCGCTGGGGCCTATTCTTCATAAAGGTTGTCTGGGAATTGCCTTGGCGGCGGTAGTGCTGTTGATTGCACTGGTGGTTTTGGCGAAAAAGAAAGGCAAGGTTTTAATGGTCAGCGGAAACCTGGCTTGGCTGGCGCTGAACATGTCGCTGACACTGGATGAGCAGTTGTATAATATGAGCGAACTGGAAGTTCTGCGCCGGTATATGTGGGAAAACAGTTTGATTCTGGTGTTGGAATTTGTTTTGGTTACGGCCCTGCTGTTTTTGCTCCGAGGGACAGGGTTTCTGAAGCGGGTAGAACTATAGGTGATCGAGTGCGGCCACAGCGTTTGCAGGGGGACGGGCCGGCGGTTGAATCGCGGGCAGAATGAGAAAAATAAGATGAAATGTGCCGGTCAGATAAAAATGCGGCACATTTCATTTTTTTGTGTTATGATATTTTTGCAGCAGGCTGAACCGAGAGCAGGAAGGAAGAGCGGAAACGGAGGACGGGAATGAGGGCCGGAACAAAAAGCAGGAAACGGAGGCAATTGTTTGCCGGGCTGCTGGCAGCAGTATTGCTGGCAGGGCTGGCGGGCTGCGGGGAAAATAGGGAGCAGGAAAGGCCGGAGACGCCGGAAGCAGAGAGCGGGAGTACGGAAGCCGCTATGCCGGGCGAGCCGGAGGAAGAAGGCGGGACATGCGGCCAGGAGGCGCCGGAAACGGAGAGCGGGAGTACGGAAGCCGCTATGTCGGGCGAGCCGGAGGAAGAAGGCGGGACATGCGGCCAGGAGACGCCGGAAACGGAGGGCGGGAGTACGGAAGCCGACATGCCGGGCGAGCCGGAGAAGGAAGAGTCAAGCACAACGGAGGAAGGATCCAAGGAAGAGCCGCCAGCGGATACCGCTGAAAATTCACCGCAGGAAGCAGCGGAACAGGATAAAAAGGAGCCGGACGGCGAGCAGCTTTTGGTGGTGATCGATGCAGGGCACCAGAAAAAAGGAAACAGAGAGAAGGAACCGGTGGGGCCGGGATCTGAAGAAATGAAGGCGAAGGTTTCCAGCGGTACGGCAGGATGCGTCAGCGGATGGGCGGAATATGAGCTGAATCTGGCAGTGGCGCTGAAGCTTAGGGATATTTTAACAGATAGAGGATATGAGGTCATGATGATTCGCGAGACCCATGACGTGGACATCAGCAACAGTGAACGGGCGGCGGCAGCAAATGACGCCGGAGCGGATGCTTTTGTACGCATTCATGCCAACGGTTCGGAGGATTCGACGGTGCACGGCGCCATGACCATCTGCCAGACGCCGGATAATCCGTATAACGGAGAGCTTTACTCAGCCAGCAGGGAATTGTCGGATTGTGTGCTGGAGGCGCTGGCGGAAAATACGGGCTGTAAGAAAAGAAAGGTATGGGAGACGGATACCATGAGCGGTATCAACTGGTGCCAGGTGCCGGTGACCATTGTAGAAATGGGCTACATGACAAATCCGGAGGAAGACGCCCTGATGGCTACGGAAGAGTATCAGAACCTGCTGGCGGAAGGAATTGCAAACGGGCTGGATCAGTTTTTCGGTCGCTAAGGGGGGACCGCCGCGGCATATTGGGAGGATATATGAGTAAAATACTGATTATAGAGGACAGTGCAGATATTAACGATCTTATTGGGGAGGCGCTGAAAAAAGCAGGATATGAGTACAGGCAGGCGTTTTCCGGGACGGAAGGGCTTTTGTGCATTTCGGCGGAGCAGTTTGATTTGGTGGTCATGGACCTGATGATGCCTGGTATGAGCGGGGAAGAGCTCTTGCCCAGAATCCGGGGGAAGCAGGATATTCCGGTTATTATTTTATCGGCAAAGGACGGACTGGAGAGCAAGCTGTCCCTGTTTGAACTGGGAGCGGAGGATTATATGACAAAGCCCTTTGAGGTCGCGGAGCTGGTTGCCAGGATCGGAGTGCAGCTGCGGAAGGCGTCTGCGGACAGTAAGACAGCGGGGAAGAAGCTTACATTGAAGGATTTGACTCTGGATCCGGAGGGCTTTTGCGGCGAAGTGGGCGGAAAGCGGATTTCTCTTACGAAGCAGGAGTTTAAGATTCTGGAGCTTCTGCTGTCTCATCCCCAAAGAGTTTTTTCCAAACAGGATATATATGATTACGCCTGGGAGGACTATTATATGGGCGAGGACAAGACTATCAACATGCACATCAGCAATATTCGGAAGAAACTGAAAGCCGTATCGGAGGAAGAATACATCGAGACGGTATGGGGGATCGGATTTAAGGCCAGGGGCTGAAGTCTTTAATCTTTCTTTAATCTTTTTTTGCGCCATCTTGAAGGTCTGCCGGTATATTATGAAACATAACAGCTCGGTAAGAGGCCGAACCGTTAAGTCATATAGGAGTGCCGGCCGCGTGGAACAAAGCATACGGCGGCTGCGGCAGACTGATGGACTGGCTATATGTCAGCCCGTCGGAGAAAGGATGCGAAAACATATGGAATATCTACTGTTAACGGAAAATCTCACAAAGCAGTACAGAAAGAAAAAAGCAGTGGACAGCGTAAATATCCATGTCAAACAGGGGGATATTTACGGGCTTATCGGCAGGAACGGTGCAGGCTAGACTACTCTGATGAAAATGCTTTCTGGACTGGCAGCGCGAACCTCAGGCAGAT
>CAZAMX010000181.1:0-5345 GCA_964486095.1 uncultured Acetatifactor sp.
TTTCTCACGAAGGTCTCTTGCTACCGGCACAAAAATACGGGTTCCGCAGGGTGTCTAATCTTCCTTGAAGATCACTGCTGCACTCTCGTCAAACTTAATGTAGGATCCATCCTTACGGCGTGCGCCCTGTACGGTACGCACAACTACAGCCTTAACAACATCACCCTTCTTTACAACTCCGCCGGGTGTTGCATCTTTAACGGAAGCAACAATCACATCGCCAATATGCGCATATCTTCTTGTAGAGCCGCCCATAACGCGGATGCAGAGCAATTCTTTTGCACCGGTGTTATCAGCAACCTTCAGTCTTGTTTCCTGCTGAACCATGATTTTCCTCCTTTGCCGTACCTGCGGCTTATATTACTTCGCTCTTTCTACAACCTCCACGAGCCTCCATCTCTTGTCCTTGGACAGAGGTCTGGTCTCCATGACCTTAACGGTATCACCGATGTTGCACGTATTCTCTTCGTCATGTGCCTTCAGCTTGTAGGTTCTTTTCACGACCTTCTTGTAAAGAGGATGCTTTACATGCTCTTCTATCGCCACAACGATTGTCTTATCCATTTTATTGCTGGTAACCTTCCCGGTCCGCACTTTTCTTAAATTTCTTTCTTCCACGACTTTGCTCCTTTCCCTGCCGCGCCCTAGGCTCTTGCCTTCTCGGTGATCACTGTGTTAATACTGGCGAAATTCTTTCTTACGTCCTTGATTCAGGCCGTATTATCCAGCTGATTGGTTGCGTTCTGGAATCTTAAATTGAAAAGCTCTTTCTTTGCAGCGACAAGCTCTGACTGAAGTTCCTCAACGGACTTGTTCTTTAATTCTTCTACAAATTTACTGGATTTCATTATTCTACACCGCCTTCCAAATCTGCCTTAGAAACGATTTTACATTTGCAGGGAAGCTTGTGCATCGCAAGACGCAGCGCCTCCTTTGCCTGGTCCTCAGGAACGCCGGCAATTTCAAACATAACACGTCCGGGCTTTACAACTGCCACCCAGCTGTCCACAGCGCCTTTACCGGATCCCATACGGGTCCCGATCGGCTTTAAGGTAACAGGCTTGTCGGGGAAGATCTTGATCCAGACCTGACCTGCACGCTTTGTATAACGGGTAAGCGCCACACGGGCTGCCTCAATCTGATTGGACTTGATCCAGCAGGGCTCTAACGACACCAGACCATATTCGCCATAAGCCAGAACATTGCCCCTCGTAGCTCTTCCCTTCATGGAGCCACGAAATTGTTTACGATATTTCACTCTCTTCGGCATTAACATGATTATTTATCGCTCCCTTCCACCTGATTTCCCTTTGTGGGAAGGATCTCACCCTTGTAGATCCACACTTTCACTCCAACCTTGCCATATGTGGTATCGGCTTCTGCAAATCCGTAGTCAATATCCGCCCTCAAAGTCTGAAGCGGGATGGTACCCTCGCTGTAAAACTCGCTGCGGGCAATATCGGCACCGCCAAGACGGCCTGCACATGCAGCCTTGATGCCCAGCGCACCTGCCTTCATGGTTCTGCCCATGCAGGACTTCATGGCACGTCTGTAGGATACACGGTTCTCAAGCTGCTGGGCAATATTTTCCGCAACCAACTGTGCATCCCTGTCGGGTCTCTTGATTTCCTTAATGTCGATCAGAACCTTTTTCCCGGTCATCTTGGAAAGCTCGTTCTTGGTAACCTCGATTTCAGCGCCGCCCTTACCGATGATAACACCGGGCTTTGCAGTATGAATGATAACTCTCACTCTGTCAGATGTCCTCTCAACCTCGATCTTGGAGACACCTGCGCTGTATAATTTCTTTTTCAGGTACTTTCTGATCTCATGATCTTCCACCAGATAATCGGAAAACTCGCCCTCAGCGTACCACTTGGAATCCCAATCCTTGATTACTCCTACTCTCAAGCCATGAGGATTAACTTTCTGTCCCATTTGTTTGCTCCTTTCCCTACTTCTTCTCGTCCAACACAACGGTGATGTGGCTCATTCTCTTCTCGATCCTGTAAGCTGTGCCTCTTGCTCTGGGTTGAATGCGCTTCATGGTAGGTCCCTTGTTGGCATAGCACTCAGCCACATACAGGTTTTCCCTGTTCATTCCGTTGTTGTTCTCTGCGTTTGCGATAGCCGACTCAAGCAGCTTCTTGATCAGGCCGGAAGCATATCTGGGATTGTACTGCAAGATCCCTAAGGCAGTATCAACATCCTTGCCTCTGATAGCGTCTAAAACGAAACATGCCTTCTGTACGGAAACCCTTGCATAAGAAAGCTTAGCGGAAGGTCTCGTATCCTTATTGGCATTTCTTTCTCTTTTAATCTGACTTCTATGTCCTTTAGCCATAGATAAATATCCTCCTTTTAAAGAATAACGGCAACGCATCTGCTACGGAGCCTGCGGCCCGCAGACAGACAGCTGCAACGCCCTCCCGGGCGATCGTGCGTTGTTAGATTACCTAACCTTGGACTTTTTCTCGTCTTTACCGTGTCCAAGGGGCCACTGCCTCATCTAACTTTGGACTTCTTCTCGTCTTTACCGTGTCCCCTGTAAGTTCTTGTTGCCACAAACTCGCCCAGCTTATGGCCTACCATATCCTCTGTCACATATACAGGAACATGCTTCCTGCCGTCATGAACCGCAATCGTAAGTCCCACAAAGGAAGGGAAAATTGTGGAACGGCGGGACCAGGTCTTGATAACCTGCTTTTGCCCGGAAGCGTTCATAGCATCAACTTTCTTTAACAGGCTTGCGTCTGCGAAAGGTCCTTTTTTCAGTGATCTAGCCATTGTCTTTCCTCCTGTTTTTCTACTTCATTGCTCTGCCGTCACGTCTTCTTACAATGAGCCTGTTGGAAGACTTCTTTGCTTTACGTGTCTTCAGTCCGAGTGCAGGCTTGCCCCAAGGGGTGCTGGGACCGGGACGTCCGATACCGGTCTTGCCTTCACCGCCGCCATGAGGATGGTCGTTGGGATTCATGACGGATCCGCGAACGGTGGGACGAATGCCCATATGGCGCTTACGGCCTGCTTTACCGATATTGACAAGGTTGTGATCCGCGTTGCCCACAACGCCTACCGTTGCACGGCATACCAGCGGAACCATTCTCATCTCGCCGGAAGGAAGACGAAGGGTTGCATATTTTCCTTCCTTTGCCATCAGCTGTGCGCTGTTACCGGCTGCACGAACCATCTGACCGCCCTTTCCGGGATACAGTTCAATGTTGTGTACCTGAGTACCTACGGGAATTTCAGACAAAGGCAGGCAGTTTCCCACTCTGACCTCCGCCTCAGGACCGTTCATGACCTTCATGCCGTCGGTCAGCCCTATGGGAGCCAGAATATATGCCTTCTCACCGTCTGCATAGCAGATCAGTGCGATATTTGCGCTTCTGTTAGGATCGTACTCAATACCGATTACGGTTGCGGGAATACCATCCTTGCATCTCTTAAAATCAATGACTCTGTACTTTCTTCTGGAGCCGCCGCCATGGTGTCTCACAGTGATCTTACCCTGATTATTACGACCGGCATTCTTTTTCAGAGAAGTGCACAGGCTCTTTTCGGGAGTACTCTTGGTAATCTCGGCGAAATCGGAACCGGTCATGTTTCTTCTGGAGGGTGTATAGGGATTATATTTCTTGATACCCATCGTTTTTATCTCCTTATCTTAATCAATTTATAAGCCTGCAAAAATCTCAATGTCCTTGCTGTCCTGGGTCAGGGTGACAATAGCCTTCTTGGTCTTTGCCGTCATGCCAAGAACCGGTCCGCGTCTTCTGCTCTTGTTCTTGACCTTCCCTTTGTAATTAATGGTGTTTACACTCTTAACCCTGGTGCCCTCGAACATCTTCTCGACAGCTTCCTTGATCTGAGCCTTGTTGGCATCAGTATGAACCAGGAATGTATATTTCTTCTCGCCCATACCAGCCATACTCTTCTCGGTAATAACCGGTTTGAGGATTACATCATAATATTTAATGTCTGCCATTATGCGTACACCTCCTCGATCTTTGCGACGGCGTCCTTGGTCAGGACCAGCGTCTTTGCCTTCATGATGTCATAGGTATTGATAGTGTTTACCAGAGCGGTGTCCACCTGCTCAAGATTCCTTGCGGACAGAAGCACATTCTTATCACTGTCAGCCAGAACCACCAGCCCCTTCTCAACCTTCAGGTTGTTCATCACCTTTACAAAATTCTTTGTCTTAATCTCGTCAAACTTCAGTTCGTCAACAACGATCAGGCTGTTGCTCTGAACCTTGTCCGTCAGCGCGGACTTTAAAGCCGCCCTCTTTTCCTTCTTGTTAAGCTTAAAGGAATAATCTCTGGGAACAGGAGCAAATACGACGCCGCCGCCCGTCCACTGGGGCGCTCTTGTGGAACCCTGCCTAGCATGACCGGTCCCCTTCTGCCTCCAGGGCTTTCTTCCGCCGCCGGATACCTCGGAACGGGTCTTTGCCTTCTGAGTTCCCTGACGCTTGTTTGCAAGCTGTTGTACAACTGCCATGTGTACCAGGTGTTCGTTGATCTCCACACCAAACACGGCATCGTTCAACTCAATTGTACCAACTTCCTTGCCTTCCATATTTAAAACTGATACGTTTGCCATCTGATTTGGTCCTCCTTTCGCACGTGCCCGTTAGCCTAAAGCCCTTGTGGTCTCTTTGATGGTTACTAATGCCTTCTTAGGTCCGGGTACCGAGCCCTTCACTAACAGCAGATTCTTTTCTGTATCCACTCTTACGACCTCAAGATTCTGAACGGTTACCTTTACGCATCCCATATGTCCGGGCATTCCCTTGCCCTTGAACACGCGGCTGGGTGATGAGCATGCGCCGTTGGAACCCTGATGACGGTGAAATTTGGAACCGTGCTTCATGGGGCCTCTGTGCTGTCCCAGTCTCTTAATCGCGCCCTGGAAGCCTTTTCCTTTGGAAATGGCAGAAGCGTCGATCTTGTCTCCCTGAGCAAATATATCTGCCTTGATTTCTGCACCCATGGTATATTCTTCGGCATTTTCAAACCTAAACTCTCTGATATACCTCTTCGCGCTTACCTCGGCTTTCTTAAAATGTCCTGTCAGCGGCTTGCTTACACCGTGTCTGTGGATGACTTCCTTTTTCCCGCCGGCATCCTTATTCACGATTCTTTCCTTTTTGTCCACGAAGCCTACCTGCACTGCGCTGTAGCCATCGTTTTCTTTGGTCTTGACCTGGGTCACCACACAGGGGCCGGCCTGAAGAACGGTAACGGGAATCAGTGTGCCGTCTTCGCCAAAGATTTGAGTCATTCCGACTTTGGTCGCCAAAATTGCTTTCTTCATTTTTCCTCTCTTTCTGCCTTTCA
>CAZAMX010000182.1:0-1433 GCA_964486095.1 uncultured Acetatifactor sp.
TCCAGAGGCTTCATAATAAAGTAGATCACATCAGCCGTATATTTGGAGCGGATCAGCCTGGCCACCGGGAATCCATAGGTATCATAGAAATGGCGTACTCTCCTGTGAAAGCGGGGCGTCTGCTCTTCTAACACCTGCTCAAAGGCATTGGCAATGCAGAGCTGCCTGTTTACGATCACCTGATGTCCGTGCCGCACCCCCAGTCGTCTGGGCTTTACGATTTTTTCATGTCCTCCGGCCGCCACTGTACAAAGATAATGCTCGTCATAATAAATATTCTGAGGCGCCACCCGCTGGGACAGACTCCAATCGCTGGTCTCCGTAAATGCCTTGATGATCGCGTCAGGCTTTTGCCCGAACAACAGCAGCAGCCCGATCAGGATGCCCAGCAGAGGCCACATCAGCAGAAATGCCGCCAAGGGCCAGCGCTCCGATTTTGCCAGAAAGCAGTTACACCTGTGAAGGACTCCCCTTCCTTCCAAATACTGCTCTTTTCTGGCTTCATCCGTCTTAAGGCTCTGCTTCCACTCCCACATCTTATGACTGACTGTCCTGGCCGTGAGCAGCAGACAGAAAAAAGGAGACAGCAATAAATAAAAATCAAGAAACTCCCCGCGGAAGACCTGTATTCCCCAAACCACGCTTTCAACCGTTCCCAGATACATGGCGGCCATGCCCAAAACCAGCGCCAGCGGCGGCATCACCTTTAGAGGAACATAATTGACGATCAAATACCCGGTCACAGCCGCCAGCGCCGCTGCAATTACGGTTAACCAAGCTTCGGTATATACAGGGGTATGGGTCTGACCGTTGACCAGCTGTTCCTGCCAATTCATATCAAAAAGCACCTCATCGAAAAAGCTTAAATAAATCAGGCTGTAAAGTACTCCCAGCGCGATCCCCGCCAGATCAAAGACCCTGCCCTTTTTATAAAGCTCCTGATTCTTTCTCCCCTTTACCAGCAAGAAAATTTCTGCTGCCGTCAACACCAGGGGAAATATCATGAACCCGCCGCAAATAATAACCCCTGCAATAAAGGTTTCCCCCAGCGCCACGATTCCTCCAAGGCCTACCCCCTTTATCATGTCTCCCACGCTCGAAATCACCTGCAGCACCATGGTAAGAAGCGCCCCCAAAATGGCCGACAGCAGGACTGCCGCCCAAAATGGATGATCTTTTAAAAAGCTCCACTTTTCTTTCATCATTCCTCCATTTTTACAATTTTCTTATTTCTCATTTTCCGTTTTGTACCGTTAATATAGCACCCGGCAAATCGAATGTCAATATATTTTTATTGATATTCGATAAATAATGTGGGCACTGAGACTTTTGCAGGAGCAGGCGGCATGGCGGAAAGTGTGAAGGGAATGAAGATTTTCTAAGACAGCATAAGAGGGTGTGTAAACACCCCTCTTTGGACGCTGTCAAAGAAA
>CAZAMX010000182.1:1443-5342 GCA_964486095.1 uncultured Acetatifactor sp.
CATTCCCCGAAGAACGCAAAACCAGCGTTCTTCATAGATTGTTTGTGTCGCTTAAAGCGGCATGGCGGAAAGTTTGAAAGGTGAAAAGAAATGTGTCCTTTGATAGATTATAATTGTTCGAGACAAGCCTGAATTTCGGCACATACGGCGCGGTCGTTTTCAAACACCTTTGCAAACAGGCGCTTCAACGTTTCCTGTGTTTCCTTTTGTAAAATCAAAGCGGCGGACTGACGAGTGACGGCATATCCGGTCTTGGGACCCACACCAAGCGCGCTCCAGATCTTCCATCCGATACCATGTGTTTCATCATTTCCGTCCTTGGTATACCGTGCCAGGAAAATATCGCTCAGCCGGCTATGTATTTCTTTGTTTGTGCAAATATGGCATAGCAGGTTTTCGGCTCCGCAGAAGCCTTCCGCGGCATGCCATCTTGCTTCGATCGGTACACTGATGATGCCGCACATCATGCCGGCAGTGTCCATGGCGTTTTCTGTCGTCACATGGTCAAGCACATCCATAATCACGCCTTCCAGCTCCGTATGCCCGTCATAGGACAAGGCAGATGCGATGCGTTCCAGGAATTCTTTGTAGGACATATCAGGCGCAGTGTTACCGGTGATGACAATGGCGTCGCGCAGCATGGAATGCCAGTTGTCGGGCAAAGCATGAAACTGCGAATCCAGGCCATATACAGTGTCTGCGTCATAGCCCACTGCAAGAATCCATTCCATTTCGTTTTCTAACCGAAGCAGGGTCGGGAAACCGGTATCCAGAAAGTTTTTCATAGTAGAAAGTACCTCCTCCTGTGCGCTTGTACCGTCAAAGCGCTTCCAGGAAAACCCTGCAAACCGTGCCAGTGCATCGACAAAACCGTCATCCCAGCGCCAGCCGCTTCCAAATCCCGGCAGGGAATGCGGATCCACGGTGTCATCCCACGGATAATCAAAGCCAAACGCCAGTGTCGATGCCGTCAAAAGGCAATGGTAGACCGACAGCTGATGGCGTTCCAGCAAATTATCTCCACAGGAACTGCAGTGAATGCAATAGCGGCGGTTGGGCACACACCAATATGGTGTTTCTTCCGTATAGCCACGCGCAATGACCAGCGCAGATGCAAGTGCCGCAGTGAAGTTGTCCGATTCCGCATCCACCGGAAAGGGTACCTGATGTTCTAAGATTTTTTTCATGTCGTTATGACCTCCTTTATACTATTTTGGCGAATTTTACTATAAAAGCGGTAGAAAAACTTAAATAGCGGTGCTATAATCATGATATTTCATAGCATACATATTTGAGAAAGAGGTATTAAATGGTCTTGGAATTGCGTAACCGCACGGCTGATACAGTAATCACTTATTTTCACCGGACTCGTGACCCGGAGGTGCGTAAATATTTACCGCAAAAGGCCGCCACCGAAAGCGAGGCGCTGGCTGATTTCGAGAAAACACAGCAGCCCGGAGCCGCCAGCTATGGCCGCACGATCTATGCAGATGGCAACTATATCGGAGATATTTGGTGCTACTGCATCCGGCAGGATGAGCGCCATGCCATGGTAAGCTACTGCATCTTTGATCAGACATACTGGGGTAGAGGAATTGCGCATTTACTTATTCTGCAAATACGCCCTCCGTCAGAGTTTTATTGAAGAATTGTTTCACGGATACAGAAACCTTTATTGAGGACGGAATTGTATCAAAATATTTCCTAAAACATCTATAAGCGGCCTTTATCCTTCACCCAAAATTGGCAGATGATTCAAACAGGGCGGCAGGTGCATCATATGATGATCTGTCATGGGCGTTAAAATCATGCCGCCCCTCGTCAGTCTTCCCCAAAATACCAGCAGCCAGACAGAGCGGAAGTCTGTTGTTACTCCGCCTTCCTCCAATATTCTCATGACCCATTCTTCAGGCACCATGGACTGTATCTGCTCTAATGTTAAGCTTTCCAGTATGCTGCGCGTATTTTTCCCGACGGTAATCATATAATCACGAAGCGCATATACATTGATCCCTTTTCCAAATTCCACCGCTTCGTCAAATTCCAGCGCATTTCCTGTATCTGTAATAGACGCGCCGATTTTTTCCTGCCACCGGGCATTAAAAATCTGATTCTGGTTTACCATTAAAATGTTGCTCACCAAATCCTCAATGCGATAGGTATGCCAGAACTGCCAGCACATAGGAACCCTCCTTGTGCCCGCATAGTGCAGATCCACATCATAATCTTCTCTTGGTACTACCTCGTTCTGATTTCCCGCCAGCATATAGTCCAAAACATAATCCGCAATGGTTTTTTCCGCTCTTCCGGATATTTCAGCCGGATGGACCATGGCATGAACTTCCAGGGTCAATTCGCGAATCTTCCCCAGGTCCGTTCCCCTTAATGCCGCTTTTAACGCCTCATATTTCTCCCTGATCGGTGCATATAATTCCTCTTTATTCATAAGCTGTAACCCCCTCCTGCCCTGAATATCTGAAATAAACGTTTCCCTACTGCCTGCTTTTCCAGCCTTTGGAAATGTTCGGAATGAAATTTCTGCGACTTGTCCGAACATATGGCAACAATCCCTTTGGCCTTTATCACCGGCAGCAGCTGATCCAGTAAATTAACATGATCCGCATTCCCTTTCTGCCATTCCACAAGATTTCCATAGGGAACATCCGTAAAGATAATGTCTGCCTTGAAATGCAGCTGGTCAAAGGGGGCCTTGGATAAAATATCTGTCTTAAATACTTCGTGCCTTATTTCATGTGTTGCGTTTGTGAGTATGTTTAATAAATTAGCGGCACTGCCCAATGCCTCGCCATGGGAAACCTTATGATGTAATAAATATAAATGATTTAATTGTTCTATTCTCTGCTTCAGTCCCTCTTTGCGAAGCAGCGATAAATTCTCATTGGCAAGCTGTATTGCCTCTCCGCTTATGTCGGAAGCCACGATTGTCTCAATTTTTTCATAATTCAAAAACCCCAGTGTCGTCAGCAGATAGCCGCCGCCACAGCAGGGATCATAAATACAGAGCCTGTTGTGAGTCCCTAAATAATTACAGCATCTGCCAAAGATTTCCTGCGCAAGCCTGACGGGGAAATTGGGAAACCCTGCCCTTTGTGCAATCACTCTGCCGCTGGCCAAGTCTTCAAAATTCTTGTTGTCGCAATATTTATATACCATTTGTGTACTTCTCCATAACCGATCACCGTATTTTCCCTATCCTCCGGCAGACCGCTGTTCCGGCCGCCTGTACGGCAGAAGCTTCCAAGGCGCTCTCAGGCTGCTTATTCGCAGAAATCATAACATCTCCTGCATCGGATAGGCCTTCGTCCAATGATAAGGCTGTAATTCTTTTAGTTCCACAAAAAGCAGCGAATGATCCTCCGTTGTCACTGCTACCTGAACATCCTCTCCCCAATAACGCAGTCTCTCCTGACAAATGCCGCAGGGGGTTAATACCTTATAATCCGACTTTTCGTCATCCCTGACCAGACACATACAATGCGTTACCCTTTCATCGTATTTATGCGCTTCCAGCATGGCACCGGTTTCAATACACAATACCGCGGAGGCATTTGCCGTATCAATGGAAACGCTTGTAAAATAATTTCCCTTCTCGGTATGTACGATTCCTGCTCCGCCCCAGCCTACAGGGTATCTCTTTTCAATCAGCTCCTTTGCCCGCTGATACATTTCGTTTTCTATCGCAAAATTTCGCATGTTTACACCCCCTATGCCCGCCTCCGGCGGGCACTAATTTCCATATTTGGAAGTTTACTTCCAAACTTTGTACCTCTCAAATTTTCACTTAGCACGTATCTTTTCCTCTGCGCACATTATTTCGTAAAGCTCACAAACCCGCACTTTCAGTGCTTTTGTCCGATTTCATCGGACGTTTGCTCACT
>CAZAMX010000183.1:0-5316 GCA_964486095.1 uncultured Acetatifactor sp.
ATAAAGTGACGAAAAGGTGATGTTGGACAAGAGGGATATTTTGATGTTTAACACTGGAGAAGCGGGGATAAAATCTGCGGCATCAGTCCGGCTTCGCCCAGCCTGACGGGGTATTGCATGGACAGCTCTGTCCTTGGAGGGACGGAGGAACCGGATATTGAAGCATTGACGGATGCCCTGCTTGCCGGACAGGAGAAAGCGATATTTCTGAAGAGGTATGATTCCGGGAAGCTGCTGGAGCTTTTGTTGAGGGGGACGGAAACGCTCTGGGGCATGGTGGACTGGGAAAATCGGAGTTGTGATTTCAACGGAGAGCTGTTGCAAAAATTATTGGAGGTGGCAAAGCGGTATGGGGATGACGGAAATCCGGGAGAGATAAGCTGTATTGCCGAGAGGCGCAGCCTGGGGGCAATCCAGTATTTTGACGACAGGCAGGAGCGCGAAGAGAACGGAAAGGTCATCTGCGGCGTGCTGTTTGACGATGGCTGCCACGCGGCGGTTGAACCGGATTCTGCCTTGGCGATCAATGCCAATTCATCCAATAAGGAGGGGGCGTGGGAGTTTATTTCTTTCCTGCTGGGAGAGGAAGCGCAGTCCGGCGAAAGCGGAGTCCCTGTCAGCAGAAAAGGCTATGACGCCTGGGTGGAGCGGCAGAAGAAGCGTTTTGCAGGCGGAAAAAGGGAAGAAGAAATACATTGTAATTTGATGCCGGACGGAAGCTATGCGTACCAGGGAACGGTTGTTTATACGGAGGCGGACGTGGCGGATGAGATCATTGAGGAATATACCGAGATGATGGAGGATACCCGTACCTATTCTTTGCGCACCGCTCCCATCCTTGCCATTATCAGGGAGGAAGCGGAGGATTACTTTCAGGGCAATAAAAGCCCGGAGGAAGTGAGCCGGCTGATCACAAATCGGGTACAGCTGTACCTGGATGAAATGCAGTGAGGCGTTTTGAGTGATAGTTTTGAATGATGTGAAAAAATAATGCTTGCCATTTATTGTTCCGTGTGGTATTATTTATTCTGCTTGGCATGAGTGTGCCTGGTACCAGGAGGTGTGAAATGGGACCGTTAAGAATTGTTTTGACAGTTATTTTCATATTTGTTTGTTTGGCATTGGTTGTGTTGGTGCTGATGCAGGAGGGTAAGTCCGCAGGATTGGGATCCATCAGCGGAGCGGCGGAAACCTATTGGGGCAAGAATAAGGGGCGTTCCATGGAGGGACGGCTGGTGCGGTTTACCAAGATTCTTGCCGTATTGTTTATGCTGCTTGCGGTCATACTGAACTTAAATGTATTTTAAGTTAAGTTGTCTAAAACACTTCTGTGCTAAACACAGGAGTGTTTTTTTGTGAGAGGGATTTGAAGAAATATATGGAAAGCGGTAATCCTGTAAGGGAAAAACGAAAAAAAATAATATGCGATCTTGTGGAGGATCCCATCTATGTTCCCATGAAGGAAAAGGAGCTGGCAATGCTTCTGCAGGTTCCCCGGGAAGAGAGGGAAGAGCTTCGTGAAATTCTGCGGGAGCTGCTGGCCGAGGGGCGGCTGATGCTTTCGTTCAAGGGAAAGTATATGAAATCCAACGGCAGGGTGCTGACGGGAACCTTTATCGGCAATGCAAACGGGTTTGGCTTTGTGGAAATCGAGGGGCGCGAAGAGGATTTGTTTATTCCGGAGGATAAGACGGGGGGAGCTTTTCACAGAGATACCGTGGAGGTGGCCCTGCTTCCTTTAAAATCGGGCAAAAGGCAGGAGGCGCAGGTGCTGAAGGTGATTGCCCGGGGGATGACACAGGTGGTAGGAACCTATGAACGGACCAGAGATAATTACGGATTTGTTGTTCCGGATAATACCAGACTGGCTCAGGATATTTTTGTCCCCAAGGAGCATGCCAAAGGAGCTGTAAGCGGGCATAAGGTAGTGGTTCAAATTACGGATTACGGCACCGACAGGCGCAGCCCGGAAGGAAAAGTGACGGAGATACTGGGGCATGTAAATGATCCGGGCGTGGACATTATGTCCATTGTCAGGGGCTTTGAACTGCCGGTAGAATTTCCGGAAAAGGTGCTGAATCAGGCGGAGCGCGTGCAGATGGAGGTTTCGGAGGCGGACAGAGCGGGCAGACGGGATTTGCGGAGCGTAACCATGGTTACCATCGACGGCGAAGATGCCAAGGACTTAGACGATGCGGTCAGCGTTTCCTATGACGGAGTAAATTTCTATCTGGGGGTGCATATTGCGGATGTGGCAAATTATGTCCAGGAAAATTCCGCTTTGGACAGGGAGGCTTTAAAACGCGGTACCAGTGTTTACCTGGTAGACAGGGTAATTCCCATGCTGCCTCATGCACTTTCCAATGGTATCTGTTCCCTAAATCAGGGGGTGGACCGCCTGGCCTTAAGCTGTCTTATGACAATAGACGGGAAAGGCGAGATCGTGGATCATGAGATTTGCGAGTCCGTGATCAATGTGGACAGGCGGATGTCATATACTGTGGTGAAGGAACTGCTCGGCGTGCAGGAAAACGTTCTTCCGGACAGTACACATTCGCGGGGAGTGCAGGAAAAAGCAAATCTGACCTTGACCGCAGTGCAGGAGGAAGCAGGTACGACTTCGGCCGGAGACCAGGAGGCAGTGTCCGAATTGCTCCGGGAGTATGAAGATTTTTTACCCATGTTCCGGGAGATGGAAAAGCTGGCGGCCCTGCTTCGGGAAAAGAGGCGGGCCAGGGGATCTGTGGATTTTGATTTTCCGGAATGTAAAATAGTTCTGGACAAAGAAGGCCATCCTACGGACATCCGGCCTTATGAGAGAAATGTGGCGACAGACATCATTGAAGACTTTATGCTGGCGGCCAACGAGACGGTGGCACAGCACTTTTACTGGATGGAGACGCCCTTTGTTTATCGTGTCCATGATGTGCCCGATCCGGAAAGACTGCAAAGGCTGTCGGCATTTATTCATAATTTCGGCTATTATATGAAGGGCGTCGGACGTGCAGGATCAAAGACCGGCGGTGAAGAGGTTCACCCCAAGGAGTTTCAGAAGCTGCTGGCTGCGGCGGCAGGGACGCCGGAAGAAGCCTTAATCAGCCGTATGGCTCTGCGCAGTATGAAACAGGCGAAATACAGTGTGGAATGTAGCGGGCATTTTGGTCTTGCCAGCCCATATTACTGCCATTTTACTTCACCGATCAGGCGGTATCCGGATCTGCAGATACACAGAATCATAAAGGATCAGCTGCGGGGCAGGCTGGGGGAAGAGCGGGCGGCGCACTACCGGGAGATTCTGCCGGAGGTGGCAAAGCATTCCTCGGAGACCGAGCGCCGTGCAGACGAGGCGGAACGGGAAACGGATAAGCTTAAGAAGGTGGAATACATGGAGGAACGTATCGGGAAGAGCTACGACGGTGTGATCAGCGGCGTTACAGGCTGGGGCATCTATGTGGAGCTGCCGAACACGGTGGAGGGTCTGGTACATGTGTCCAAGCTGCCCGGGGACTATTTCTGCTATCATGAGGAAAGCTGCGAGATGGTGGGAGAACGGACAGGGCGCTGTTACAAGCTGGGTATGCCGGTCCGAATCACAGTAGACGGCTGTGACAGGTTTAACAGAACCATCGACTTTTCATTGGACGAAACAGGAGGTGAGGCGTAAATGGCAAAGCAGAAGGAAGAGCGGAAGCTGGTGGCAAATAATAAGAAGGCATATCATGATTATTTTATTGACGAAACCTATGAGGCCGGAGTGGCGCTCCATGGCACGGAAGTAAAGTCTCTGCGCATGGGCAAGTGCAGTATCAAGGAATCCTTTATCCGCATTGAAAACGGCGAGGTATTTGTCTATGGCATGCACGTAAGTCCTTATGAGAAGGGTAATATTTTTAATAAGGATCCCCTGCGGGTGAAGAAGCTGCTGCTGCATAAATATGAGATCAATAAACTGGCAGGGCGGGTGGCGGAAAAGGGGTATACTCTGGTGCCGCTTCAGGTATACTTTAAGGAGGGAAAAGTAAAGGTGGAGATCGGCCTGGCACGAGGGAAAAAGCTTTATGACAAGCGGGAGGATATTGCAAAGAAAGATGCCAAAAGGGAGATAGAGAGAGAATTTAAGGATAAGAACAGATAAAAGTTAATACACAGTTACGGAAATTTGCTTAACTGCCGATAAATTCATTGACAGGGTACAGACGATTCGGTATACTTATCGAATAGGAAATCCGGGGTAGTAAAGGTTTCGACAGGGGTCTTGCAGCTGGAGAAGCTATCCGTTGCGACACGTTAATCGCACAATTAAACTAAACGCTGAAGATAATACTCAGTTAGCACTTGCAGCCTAACCGCTGCCGGTGACGCCGCCTTAAGGCGGCTCGTCCGCTCCGGGGCACTCACACTCCGGAATCCGGGCGTCAACTATGTGAGAAACGACGCGCGGTAAGCTTTGCCCGCGCGGGCGTATGATGAAGCTACCTTAAGCGGCAGATTGTTCGTTTTCTGCCGCATTAGGGGAACAGTGTGAAGCAAGTTCACACACAAAAACGGACTATGATAGTAGAAGGACAGGGAATGGGCTTTTGGACAGGGGTTCGACTCCCCTCTACTCCACTATTTAACCGACTGGGAAGAGTCGAACCCCTTGGGTTCTGACTCCCCTCTACTCCATTTTAAGTTACTTTACTCCACTATGTGACAGAGCGGCAGATGGAATCCCTTGGGGGTTTGCGTCCGCTCTTTTTTTGCTGAAAGCGCGGATGAGACTTAAAAAACAGGCAGGAGGATGAAAAGGATGGCAGACGACAGGAATTTATCCGTGGGCGGCTATCGGTTCTACACGGAGAAGGATGCGCAGCTTGCGGCAGAGGAATTAAAAAAAATAGAATATTTGGAGGCGCGGATTGATTATTCCAGGCCCGATAGCATTTTAACGGTTTATGAGAAGACGATCCATGAAAGAATATTTAAAACGCCGGTAGGACTGCAGTATCTGAAGAAGCTGCGGGACTATCTGCTGGAGCGGCCGGAGATCGATTCTCACAGGGTTCCGGAGATTCCGCTGTTTCATACCTTCAGCGGAGAGATCAGGGAAAGGAGCAATCCGGCAAAGAACAGGATCAAGACCGCAGACAAAGGGAAGGACGGATCCGGATTCAAAATTTCCGTCATCCTCAATGTGCTGCTGGTCCTGGCGGTTGTGGCCATGTTTACGATCACCATTCGAAGTGACAATCCAAATGTACTCAATTATGAAAGAGTAATAACCGACAAGTATGCACAGTGGGAGCAGGAGCTGACAGAAAGAGAAAACGCGGT
>CAZAMX010000184.1:0-4118 GCA_964486095.1 uncultured Acetatifactor sp.
GCAGATGCATCCCTTAATACAGGGCTGCAAGATCAAAATTCCTGTTGCCGTATTTGTAGTCCACCACCTTCACATATATTTTCTCTTCATCCTCTGCCACATCAATACGGTCAATCCGCCCCTGCAGCCTCATCTTCTCCTGTTTGGACAGGCTCACGTTCACGCTGTCCAGATCCTCGGTGAAACGGAAGGAGAGCTCATAGGCATCCGGCCGGAAACTCCCCCTTTTCAGCTGTCTCTGTAATGTCAGCACCGTTCTGGTCAGTATCCTTCCCATGCGGGTAATGGCATACTCGTTTCTGGCGCTGCTGTAAAGCACCGTGTCACCGTAGGAAGCCGCATAGAACTCCAGCGCCTCCCGCACCGCCTTCCCTGCAAACTCTTCCGGAAAGTCAAACCATGTGTAATGTTCCTCTTCCAGCTTCCCCGCAAACAGCTCCAATACCCCGTGGTACACATTGCCCATGTCCACTTTCTCAAAGGAAAATTCCCGGCGTTCCTGCAGCGTAAGCCCATATTGCAGAAAATGCCTGTAGGCACAGGCCGCATAGGTCTCCAGCCTGGATACGCTGTTTTCCAGATACTTCCCGTAAAGCGCCTCTGCCACCACCGCGGACAGCCCGCTGTCTCGGTAACGTCTGAAGGCTGCCTCCCGCAAAAAGTCTCTTTCCTCTCGCAGTTCCTCTTCATCGAAGGCCTGATATATGGCAAAAAACTCCCTCTCCCTTTCCGGGGACAGAACTCCGGCAGCATACTCTCTTAAGCCCTCGGCAAGATACCCGGCCCCCTCCCGGCCCGTAACAATCTGTTCTAAAGCACTGCGAAGCTGCGGATACTCCGTCCGTATTCCCGGAAACAGTTTTTTCACCGTATCGATCAGATAAGCCGGCCGCATGGACTTACCTGAACTGCTCACCTTTGAATAAGCAAGATACAGCCGTTCAGAGGGCTTCGTCATATTCAGATAAAGGTACAACCTCTGGATAAACATTTGCTGCCTGGGACTGGGGGCCAGCTCCAGACTGGATTCCCGCAAAAACTCCCTGTCCATGTCAGAAATAATCCCCCCCTTGGAAGCATTCTTAGGGATATTCCCGTCATTGATCCCCAAGAAAAACAAGGCTCTCACCTGTTTTAAGCGGGTGCGCTCCATATCTCCCACTACCACCCGGTCCACATTCTGCGGAATGGTTCCCACCTGAATCTCTCCGAAACCTGCCTCCAGAATATCCGCAAACTCCTGGAGCGTAATCGTCTCTTCCCCTAGAAGCTCATAGACCTGCTCCAGCAGCTCCATGATCAGGCGGTAAATCTGGGCATATTCCCTGGCCCGTGAAAGCTCACCCAGCCTCTCAAATTCCGCCTCATAAGCCGCCAGCTTACTCTGCACCTCCGCCTGCATCAGGAAATCATAAAGCTTGTCCACATAATGACAAACCGGTTCTTTGCTCTCCATATGCAGCATTTCAATCTGGGAAAGAAATCGTTCCCTCAGCTCGTTCAGTCTATTCAGTTTTTCTCCGTCCTCTCCCATCCCTTTTGTCTTACGTGTAAACAGACGGCTGTAACTGCGATACCCCCGGATACCGGTCTCAATCACATAATTTTCCAGCACATCCACTTCTGCCGGCTCCATATCCGCCAGTCCGCTGCGAAGATAATGAAATACAGACTCATAGGAAAAATCCTTTAAGTAAAGCTCCAAAGCGCTTTTAATATATTCCACCATGGGATTTAGGATGATGCCTCTGGTCCTATCCAGAAAGCACGGAATCTCCATCTGGGAAAACTCCGTCTCCACATAAGGCCCGTAAACCTCCAGATCTCCTGTGATAACGGCAATGTCTCTATAAGCCATTCTGCCCCCGCGTACCAATTCCCGGATGAAAAGCCCTGTCTGATGTACCTCATCCCGCGGAGTCGCAGTCTCAAAAATGCGGATTTCCTGCTGTTCCTGCGTATAGGGCCGCATACTGTACCGAAACAGACTTCGCTCAAGATGCCGCAGGGCAGGGGAAGACTCATAGCGATGTCTCTTCCGAAAAATAATATCACAGTTTTCCCCAAGCTTTTCCGTCCATTGATTTGCAGCCACAGCATCTCCCGGCAGTACAAAGGCATCCCGCCCTCTCTCCACTCGGGCCTCCTTTGCCAGTCTGCTTAAGTCAGCCACCGTCTTCCTGCTTAAATGAAATAGGCGCTGTTCTCCGTCAGGCTCATAAGGGCCCTCTTCCTCCCCAAAGGTCACTGTAACGATCACTTCCTCCGCAAGCCGCATCAGCTCCCGGATCACATTATTCTGAATCGGCGTAAAACCGGTAAACCCGTCAAACACCACCACACTTCCGGGAAGCAGCCGGGACTTTGAAAGCGAGCGGCAGAGCACGTCCAAGGTTTCC
The DNA here is from genome assembly GCA_964486095.1 of uncultured Acetatifactor sp. Classification (GTDB taxonomy): domain Bacteria; phylum Bacillota; class Clostridia; order Lachnospirales; family Lachnospiraceae; genus Acetatifactor. Next base: position 2,400 of record CAZAMX010000184.1, read on the forward strand.
TCTGTCGTAATAAAATTGCCCTGTATGTATTCCCGAAATCCCCTGTAAAGTGTCTTCAGGTCCTTCAGCTTCTGTACCAGCGCTCCCCGCTTCCCCGCAAATTCAATCAGCTTGTCCACGTCTTCCACGCCGATCCCATACTGCATAAATTCTGATATGGCGCTCTTTACTTCATGGATATATCCCTGTCTGCACAAGAAGCTGCCCAGCACCGGCAGTTCTTCCTTTAAATCCGCCGCAATATTCTGCAGCACCAGGCTTTTACCCGTATCGTCCAGTACCGGTGTGTCATCCTCCCCCACTTCTTCCATGATGCGGTGATTCAGACGCCCAAAACTCAGCACATCTATATTCATAATACCGCCCAAGTCACTCAGCTGGACCAGATCCTTCTGTGTCTGCATGGTGAACTGATCCGGTACAATGATAAGAAAGTTCTTTTTTCTATCTTCTCCTGCCCGGCGGATCATCTCTTCATAGAGGTACCTGCTCTTGCCTGCTCCCGAAGGACCAAATACAAACCTTAAGCTCATTTTTTAGCCTTTCTCAGATATGAATTTCCCTCTCCGTTAAGTGACATTTGCAAAAGTCAAGGCCAATCCCCGATTAGTTACGAACATGGCCGCTTGATTTATCACCAACAAAAATCAGAACCCTCACGATGTCATTGATGTCCCGGATGCAGCAATCCTCACCCGGGGCAAGGTCAGCCGTGTTGCCCCGGCTCATTGCCCCGCGAACAATTCTTGCCTAGCGAACAATATTGCTCGCAGGAATAAAAAAACGCCACAGATAATCCGCCGCTTCCTCCGCGTAATCGATGCCAATTCGTTTAGCTGCCCTAATCTGAGAGGGCTCCACCCGGATCCCCTCCGTGACATAAAATCTGCTGCTCTCCGTCATATCCACATCATTGTCCGCCCTAGTGATGTCCATGGCAATACAGAGCTTACCCGGTCCGTCTGCAAGATGCTTTTCAAAGGAAGGCAGCCCTGCTTTTCCGGCTTTGCCGCTCTTTTTCTTCCCTGATCTGCGGTCTGCTGCCGCTTTCTGCCGCAGCCAAATCATCCGCCTCTCTGATTCCTCATCCGCCGGAATTACACTGCGCAGCAAAACCGCCTGAGGAATTCCCTCCGTCATGGCAGCAATATTCATACAGCTATACATGCCGTAAATCAAATAGACATAAGAGGTTCCTCCGGCATGATACATGGGCTCCGTGCGTTCTGTCCGCTTTCCGCCGTAGGTATGGGAGCCCTTATCCTCTTCCCCCATGTAGCTTTCCACCTCCGTAATGATTCCCCGCACAGGGCCGATCCCTGTCTCATGGACCAAAATCTTACCCATAAGCTCCCTAGCCACAGTAATACCGTCTCTGGCGAAGAAATCCCGTGCAAGCCGGGGCAGACTCTCCGGGCTCTTTATCTGTATTTTTTCGCCCTGTGCTCTGTTACCTTTCACCGCTTTTCTCCTTTAATCGCTTTGCCAAGCCCTTCTCTTCCGCTTATTTTACTCAAAATTCCTCGATTAACGCACCTAAGTTCTGCTCTCTTGCAGCTGCCTTATCATTTCCTCGGCAGCACGAAGTTTTTCTTCCGCCTCTTCGGCTCTTTTGCGTTCTGCTTCCGCTTTTCTGTGTTCTTCTTCCGCTTTTCTGCGTTCTTCTTCCGCTTTTCTGTGTTCTTCTTCCGCTTTTCTGCGTTCTTCTTCCGCTTTTCT
>CAZAMX010000184.1:4218-5299 GCA_964486095.1 uncultured Acetatifactor sp.
GTGTTCTTCTTCCGCTTTTCTGCGTTCTTCTTCTGTTTTTTTACGCTGCTCTTCTGTTTTTCTACGCTCTTCCTGTATGCTGATTTTCTCCATGTTCTCAAATAAATATCCCATATCGCGTGCTTTCACTTTCCGAACACATTGAGATCTTTCCTCCGCCGACGCATCTATTTTGATACACAAGCTTTCCATGACCGTCACTAAAACCTCCACTACCTGCTCCGGGCTGTTTTGAATGATCCGGTTCATCTGATCCGGCGGAATTCGTATAAATTTTTCCAGGTCCGCGGTGTTCTGTATTTTATTAATCAACATAATCAGGGACATTTCATTTCCCCGATCCAAAAGCTCCCTGTCACTGTAATCGTGAATCCGGACTACTTCATATCGAAAATCTGGAATCCATCTCATAAACTCCGAACTGCCCCCGATTCGTCCGCACAGACGCCTGTCCGCTGTCCACTCCTGCTTCCCTTCATAATACACGATCGGAATGATTACCGGATAGCGAAATTCCTTTTGACGGGTGCATCCCTGCCGAACCTTCTCCATCTCTCTGCGGTACTCCGTCCATATACATACCATGTACCGCAGCAGCTGCACGGATACATCATAGTCCACGAGACTTTTATGCTCAATAAGGGATACCAAAAACGCAGGTTCTGCTCTCCCGACATTCTTTCCCTTTTCAATATCCAGAATCCGAATCCTTTTCACGGAATCCGAGTTGAACTCCGTCCCCAGATATGGATAGTATCGTTCAGAAACATCCTCAATATCCTCCGGCTGTACATCTCTAAGCACTGGCATATCAAAGTTGTCTCGCAAAAACTGCGCACACAAAACAGCATTGCCAAATACTGCCTTACTGCTAATATCTCTGTTGTGCTGATTGTACTTCTCCGTCAACCCCTTTCCATTTTCCCGGGATTTCAGGGCAGCTGCTGCCGGTTCTTCCGCAAGCAGCTCTTTTTTTCTGTCATTCATCTACTCCTCCTGTTCCCGCACAGACAGGAGAAGAACTTTTCGCCGGTCTTGTGCATTGTTTTAATATTTTGTCTGAATCCATGGCGAAAAGCCG
>CAZAMX010000185.1:0-5297 GCA_964486095.1 uncultured Acetatifactor sp.
ATCCGTATTTAACGGACGTTATGCTGGAAATCATTCAAAACGGTTTTGAATTTACGGACTTTCCTCAGTTTGAATTCGACGAGGAAGCGGAACAGAAAAAGACCAGCGAAACGGACGCCTTCATTGTAGAAGTGTGCAAAAAAACGGAAACAGATCTTCATAAAACCAAGGATGTGGATTCCCTGACCGGTCTTCTCATTCGCAAGTCCTTTGAAAATCAGGTGAATACATATCTGGATAATTCTTTAAACCGGGGCGTCATGTTTTTAATGGACGTAGATAATTTTTTATATGTGAATAAAAATTACGGACATATTGCCGGGGATCATATCATCTGCCGCCTGGCGGACACGATTCGTGCCCATGTGGAGGCGGATTCACTTATGTGCCGCATCAGCGGGGACGAATTTGCCGTATTTTATCCCAATGAGCGCACGGAAGAATGGATCTCGGATGTAGCGAAATCTATTCTTGCAGACTTTAAAAAGGCAATTGACGACATTGATACGGATCATATGATTTCGGTCTCCATCGGCATTTCCTGCTCCAAAAACCCAATGGAGCGATGCAAGAATCTGCTTCAGCAATGCGATAAGGCCCTTTATTACGTAAAAAACAACGGCAAAAATTCATACAAGCTTCTGCTGCGTGATTCGGAGGCCTTCAGTGAAAGCCAGAACAAGGGCTTCCAGATTGACATTGCGCAGTTAAAGAGTCATCTGACGGAAGAAGCTCCCGCAGTGGGCGCTTATTCCGTAGATTACGGCAACTTTGAAAAAATATACCGCCTGATCGCGCGCAGTTTAAGCCGAAATAAAAAAGATGCGCAGATTATCCTGTTTTCCATCACTGAAAATATTCATGGTACCATGGAGATCAGCGACTTGAACGATGCCATGAATGTTCTGGAGCGCTGTATTATAGGTTCCCTGCGAAAAGGGGACGTCACCTCCCGCTACAGCAGCTCCCAGCAGGTGGTTATCATGATTGACAGCAACCGGGAAAACGGGCATATGATCGCGGAGCGTATCATCGCCAACTATTTCCGCATGTATGACAATTATAATCTGGATCTTGTATATAATATTGAAGAAATTCTGGCAAAAACCAAGTAGCCAGATTAGCCGGGGCCGGAAAATTACAGTGCCTTTTTCTTCCATCTCCCGATTCGATAAAAGATGAAGGTAATCACTGCCCCCAGCACCCATGCGCACAGCAGGGAAATCCACAGGCTCTCATAACGTCCCTGAGGCAGCTGGGGCGTTTTGGTTAAATATACCAGGCCATACACCAGCGGGACGCGGATGCCCACCGTAGTCAGCAGAGAAATCCACATAGGTGTCACCGTATCCCCTGCGCCCCGCATCACTCCGGACAGGCTCTGGGTCACAGCCATGGCAATATAGCCCACGGCCAGAATTTTCATCATATCCGCACTCAGCTGCGCAAGCTCCTTCGTATTCGTAAAAATCCCCATCAGATAGGGCCCAAACAGCAGGATCAACCCGGTGATTACCGCAGAAGTACAAACGGCAATCAGCGTCCCCTGTTTGGCGCCCTGCTTTACCCGATCCATCTGCTTTGCGCCCACGTTCTGTCCGGCGTAAGTGGTCATTGCCGTGCCGAAGGAGAAATTCGGCATCATGGCAAAGCCGTCCACCCTCATAATGATAACATTTGCCGCGATGATCATTTCCCCGAAGCTGTTGGTCAGAGACTGCACCACAACCATGGCCAGGGAGAAAATAGCCTGCGTGATACCGGAGGGCAGTCCCAGCCTGATCACCGTCATCATCGTCTCCTTATCCGGCTTGAGATACTGAGCCTTCAAATCAAAGAATTCCGTCATTTTCCGCAGCTTTATGACACACAGCACAGCGGAAATCAACTGAGCAATCACCGTTGCCAGCGCTACTCCGGAAACTCCCATATGTAAACCTGCCACAAACCATACGTCCAGCACAATATTGATCACCGTAGCGATCAGCAGATACACCAGCGCGGACAACGAGTCTCCCAGTCCTCGCAGAATTCCAAACAAAATATTATAGTATGCCAGCCCGATAATCCCCCACAGCAGAATCATCAGATACTAGGTACACCATTCAATAATACTTTCCGGAGTATCCAGAAGCTCCAGCACCGGCCGGATGGCAAAGGTGCCGGCGATCATCAGCAAAACGGAAGCTATGGCGGTCAGCGTGATTGTGCTGCCGATAGTCCGGGAAAGATTTTCCCTGTCCCTGGAGCCGTAATACTGAGACACCATGATCCCGGCTCCCATGGAAATTCCCACAAATAATACCAGCAGCAGATTAAAAATAGGACTTGCGCTCCCCACTGCCGCCAGAGCGTTATCCCCCTCATATTTACCCACCACAATACTGTCTACCGTATTATACATCTGCTGGGCTATATTGCCGATCAGCATGGGGATCGTAAATACCACGATTCTCTCCCAGGGCCGCCCCCGTGTCATATCCACCTGCCCAAACAGACTCTTTATCTTTTCTAACATACCTTGTCTCCCATCTTTTTCTCTGACTCTGCGTATAAGCAGACTCGAAAGCCTTCGCCAGCCTCTGCTTATAGGCGAAAAAAACTGCCGGTACGCTCGGCGCCGACAGCTTTCTTTGATGTGAAGTTTAAAATTTCTTAGTCAACTTCCACGACCTGCTTCTTGTTGTAAGAACCACAGGCCTTGCAGACTCTGTGGGGCACCGTCAATGCGCCGCACTTGCTGCACTTTACCAGAGTGGGAGCGCTCATTTTCCAGTTTGCTCTTCTCTTGTCTCTTCTGCTTTTGGAAGATTTATTCTTGGGACAAATAGACATCGTTACACCTCCTTATTCGCGTTAAAAATATCTTGTATCACTGCCATTCGCGGGTCGGGAACGAACGTATCGCATCCACAGTCCCTCTCATTCAGATTCTGTCCGCACACAGGACAAAGTCCCTTGCAGTCTTCCTTACACAGAATCTTTGCAGGCCAGTTTCCAATGATTTCATTGTACACAAAAGTCTCCGCGTTCAGCTGATAGCCTTCCATGAAGCTTAAATCATCCACGATCTCTTCATCCGCAGTCACCTCCGGAGAAGTCACAAGCCGATCAAACTTAAGGTCGAGTACCGTTGGAACCTCCTGCAGACATCTGTCACAGACAGTCTGCAGCTTCAGCCTTACGCATCCTTCCACCCTTGCCTTACCGGTTTCCATGTTGGAAAACCTGAAGAATACCGGGGTTTTCTCCAGGATCTCAAAGCATCCTGCCCCACTCCTGAAACTGTCCATTTCAAGGGGAACCTCCATGCTGACCTGCCTGCCCTCGTATGTGAATACATCGGATAAATTCACTAACATAGCGACTCCTGTAGCACACTAGTGCGGTTTTTCTTCACGCACTGATTCATTATACATAGAGGAAAGCGATTTGTCAACCGGATTTTTCATGTATTCCTGCAGGCGCTCATTCATACGCCTTGCATCCCTGGCGGAGCGGCCCCAGGAAATACCGGAAACAATGGCAAAAATAACAGCGATGGTGACCACCATGGCCGTCACGCTTTCTCCGCTTTGGGGATTATACCAGTCAAACACATACCCGGCTCCAAGCACAATTAAATTTACCAGCACGTAATGAATGATGATCCGCGCCGCCATTCCCGCCTTCTTCAGAGGTCTGTCCCAGGGATGAATCAGCGAAGTAAGGCTGATCAGCGCCGCCACTGCCGGAATCTGCCAAAGGATCACCGCTTCGATTCTTTCGATCGGATTGAGTACCGTGACAAAAAGCGCCACGGCGATCACCATGCAGGAAGTAATCATGCTGAAAATATTTAACAGAAATCCTATTTTTCGTCTAAGCATTTCATTCCTCCTAAAGCCCCAGCTTTTTCTTCAAATCAGGCACATACTGTCTGGACACGATCAGCTTTTCCCCGTTCTCCATACAGACCTCAAAGCGTCCGTTGAAGGCCGGACAGATATTTTTCACCCTTGCCAGGTTGATGATGGTAGATTTTGATGCTCTGAAAAAATCTGTATTTTCCAACTGTTTTTCCAGCTCATAAAGCCTATACCTTGTATCAAATACCTCTTTCTCCATGCAGGCAAACACCTTATTGTCCACCGCCTCAAAATAGAAAATGTCCGACGGTTTTACCCGAAAAATCTTATCCCCCTTGGAAACCGTCAGCTTATCTCTCCCCGTCCGCAGAGAATAAATCAGCTTCAGCAAGGACTCGTCCACCGATCTGCAGCGGATGATGATCTCTTCCTCCGCCCCCGGCGGGCACTCCTGTATCGTTATCTTCATGCTCCCTCCATTTTCTCAGCGATCCTTAAGCTTCCGCCGTCTGTTCACAAGCGCTGCCGCCGCTATGGCTATTATACCATAAACGAATAAAATTGCCACTTGCTCCCACGGCAGAATTTCCCTTTCTCCCCAGAACAACGTGATCCCCATTTCTTTCCGAAAGGCATTTCCCGCCACGTCCGGCAGCCCTGCAAAGGTTGCCCCGATGGCCTCCTTTGTGCAAACAGACCACATCATGGACGTACCGTGCAGCACAGGTAGGCACTTCAATATGTTTTGTATATTTTCCGACAGGGAATCCAAGGACAGATAAATTCCTCCCAAAAAGCCTACCAACGTTCCGATCACGGTAAGCAGGCCGCTCCAGGCGCTGTCACTGTGTACGAAAAGAGCCAGCAGATAGCCCAGGGCTGAGAACGTAAAGGCACACAGAGCAATAATCCCCACCATCTTCAAGAGTATTTCCGCCCCCAGAAGCCCATATCCTCTGGCCAGGAAATAAATCTCCCCCACAGTCAGGGTCAGCACGCACATGCCCGTCCCCACCAGCCATGCCGCAAAAATGTAGCCCAGCGACAGTTTCACCCTGTTTACCGGTGTCACATAAAACGCCATAATACGCTTCCTGGTCTCATCCTGCACCATATTCCCCAGCACTGTCATTGTCACAGTCACCGAGTTCACCACCAGAATCCCCCCGAGCGTCCAAAGCTGTACCAGATAGGCGGCATTTTTTTCATCAAGCGCCCGGTCCCGTTCCCCGCCCATTTATGTTAAAATATCTAACAGACCGTCGCTATACATCCCTCCTAAAAAAATCACCATCAGCCCCAGCACGATTAACATGGACAGCACCGAAAAAAACACTGCCGCCCGGTCTCTTAAAAAGATTTTACAATTCCTTTTTGTTAAATACAAAATCGTTTCCATTTTTCCTCCTGTTTAAGCAATACGTTTTTTCGTCACTATACAGCTGCATT
>CAZAMX010000186.1:0-5291 GCA_964486095.1 uncultured Acetatifactor sp.
ACATCCGGCCTTTTCATCAGGGAGCTGACAACCTCATACTGTTTTTTTGAGCTTTCGATGATCTCATATCGGAATATCTCCGGCAGAAAGGGAATCGTATCAAAACTCCATCGTTTGTACTTCTCATCATATACTTCCGGATAACTCATGGTGACAAGATGCCCCACACACCAGGTCACGATAGCTTTTTCCGATTCCAGATACCCGTCCCGGGAAGCTGCCTTTATCTTCAGCGCATTTGCAAATTCCCTGGCAACGCTGGGCTTTTCCGCAATAAACAAACTTTTTCCCACCAAACTACCGCCCTTCTCCGATCCTTAACAGCCTTATCCCTGCCTGCTCCGCTTTCTGCAGCAGCGCATCGTCAAAGCCCTTTTCGCAATACAGCCTGACGTCCGTACTGTGGATTCTGGCTTTCTTCATGGAGAACAAAAGCCATTCCAGGTCACGCTGCTCCATGACCCTGGACCAGACACAGGCGCCCACGCCAACTCTTTCCTGTCCGTCTGACGCCACAATGTCAATAACGCCTGTCTTCCCCAGCCATTCGCCTACAGTGCGGTATTCCGCCGCCATCTGCTCACGGCAGACCCTGCGATAAGCTTCCTCTACATAAAGATCGTAGGAATCAGCTATCTTTCTGTCATAAAATTCCTCCGGTGAAAGCAGTTCAAGCATGCTCCGGTTGGGAAAAAGGTACCGAAAATAAAATCTCACATAGGGATTGGCGATCCTGTAAATTCCCTTCTGGGTGTTGGCTCTCCCCTCAGTATCATAGGAATAGACCTTTTCCACCAGGTCAAGCTCCATCAGATTTTTTAAATATACGCTGATCTTTGCCCTGGAAAAACCGGTATGCCTGTATATATCGTTCAATTTATTACAGCCTCTGGCCATAGCCGTCAAAATGGTATTATATACCCCCGGCTCCCTGAGCTCCTGCTCCGGATACACTTCCATTTCTCCGCACAGGCGGCTTCCCCTGACCAACAGATTACGGATAATATTTTCCCTTGCGCCAAGCTCCGGCTGAAAGATGTTCCAGTATCCGGGTACCCCGCCTAATACCGCGTAAATGCACAGGCAGTCTGCAAAATTATATTGAGGAAAGATACTGCGCATTCCCGCGAAATCAAATTCCCGTACTTTTAAGAAGCCCCCGATTACCGACGCCCGGCTCCCGATTTTTCCCACCAGATGATTCTCCACCCAGCCGGATGCGGAAGTACAAAGCACAATCATCACGGGCCTGCTTAAAAGCCGGCTTTCCCGAAATTCAGCCAGCTTTTCAAAAAATTCCGTATCTCCTTTCAGCATGTGGTGAAATTCGTCGATCACAAGGATCTGTTTTTCCGTTTCCTTCTCCCTGACAGAGGCCGTAAACAATTCATCATAATCCGGATATTTCGCCACAGAGGCACCTTTTTCCCGCAGTTCATTGCCCCATTGACAGCATTGCTCCCGCCGGGAGCAGGCTCTGGCAAGATAATAGCAGCTTTTCTTTCCCCTGCTGAACTCTCTGAGCAGCTCGGTCTTGCCAACGCCTCTACCGCCATAAACCACCAGAATCTGACTTCCCGGCATGTCAAAATATTTATTTAAAAAATTCATCTCCGCGCTGCGGCCCGCAAATTTTTCCACAATCGTCTCCCGTTTATATTATGTTCAGGAAATCCTGGCCGCCGGACTTTCCGCCAGCACCGTCTCCAACTCCGCCGGAGACAGAGGCTTGCCGAACAGATAGCCCTGGATTACATCACATCCGATGGCATGCAGATAATTATACTGCTGTTCCTCTTCGACGCCCTCCGCAATAGATTCAAACCCCAGAGACTTCACCATATTGATGATAGCCTCCGTGATCACCCGGGTAACGGAATCCGTCATTACCGTATCAATAAAGGACTTATCAATCTTCAGGGTATCAATGGGCAGCTTTTTTAAATAGGACAGGGAAGAAAATCCCGTGCCGAAGTCGTCCAGAGAAATTCTGATCCCGTAATTCCGCAATACCTTCAGTTTCTCATAAACGGCCCCAAAATCATCGATCAGCACGCTCTCGGTGATCTCCAGTTCCACCTCCGCAGGCCTTACATGATACCGGTTTAATATTCCCACAATGGAATCCACAAAATCCTCCCGCTTGTATTGCAGCGCGGAAATATTGATGGACATAATAAACGGAAAGCCGAACTGCTTCCGCCATGCCGCATACTGCCTGATACTTTCCTCCACTACCCACTTTCCGATGGTAATAATGGAACCGTTCTTTTCCGCAACCGGAATAAAGGTGGCCGGACTGATCATCTGCGCGTCCTCATCCTTCCAGCGGATCAAAGCCTCCACGCCCCTCAGCCTGCGGTTCCCGGCATAATACTGAGGCTGATAATACATATGAAAATCATTATTGAACACCGCTCTTTTCAGCTTATTTTCCAGTTCAATGGAATTCAGGAAATTTTCCAGAATAGGGGGCGTAAAATATTGAAGTACATTTTTACCCTGTTTCTTGCACTTAAACACCACCAGCTCCGCGCAGTTCATCAGCTCCAGCGCCGATTCCGCCGCCTCCGGAAACTCCGCAACGCCCACGCTGACCGTAACCGTAAGTTCCTGGCCGCTGCTGATATAAAAGGGATCCTTTACACGCTGCTGAATGGTCCTGTAAATGGCATCCACGCTTCTTGTACCGGTTGGATCATAAACAGCCAGGCAAAACGCATCGCTGTGCAGATGACAGGCAATCATATCATCCTCGCAGATTTCCTTCAGGAAAAAGCCAAACTGCTGCACAAGCTCGTCTCCCACCATGATGCCAAGCCCGTCATTCACCTTGCGGAAATCGTCTATATCAATAAATATAACGCTGACCACCGCATTCTTATCTCTGGCGGTCTTTATGTATTCCGTCAACAGCCGTACAAAGTAATTACGGTTGTATAATCCCGTCAGGCCGTCATAATAGGCCATGTAGTTTAATTCTTCATTCTGAATTCTGGCCTTGGTGACATTCAGAATATAGATCACCTTATTCACCGGTTTCCCGTCGTTTGTATAGACCACAAAAGTACGAAACTGCAGCCAGCCCTTCGTGGCCTTTAACTGGCACTCAATCTGCTCGTTTGTTCTGCCCTGTTTTTCCAGGAAAAGAACATTCTTAAGCTCCGGAACATAAGTTTCCTCCACCAGGTCCAGAATTCTGGAAAAATCCCTGGGCTCCCTCACCTTAAAATCAAAAAATTTATTCCATTGCCCTAATGTGACAACAAGATCATTTTCAAAGGATTGGTAAATAAATGCGCTCTCCGTGACTTCAAAAATCCGGGTATACATTTTTTCCTTTTCCGCCAGCTTTTGATTCATTGCCTTGAGCAGGTCCAACTGATAATGCAGTTCGTTCATGAATTGATCTCCTATAAGGTACAGCGCTTAAAAATCTTTCCGCCTTTTGCCGCTATATATCCCTGTGCTTTCAGCAGCTCCGCGCAAAGCACCGCGCCGCCTGCCGCACCTCTTACCGTATTATGGGACACACCCACAAATTTGAAATCATAGATGGTATCTTCACGCAGTCTTCCTACGCTGATGCCCATGCCCTTCTCATAATCCACGTCAAGGGCTACCTGAGGCCTGTTGTCCTCTTCAAGATACTGGATAAACTGCTTGGGAGCGCTGGGCAGCCCCAGTCTCTGGGGCTCTCCCGAAAAGCTGCGCAGCTTCTCGATCAGCTGTTCCTTTGTGGGCTTTTTGGCAAATTTTACAAATACCGCCGCCGTATGTCCGTTCAGCACAGGCACTCTGATACACTGACAGGTGATCTTCGGTCCCGCCGCCGGAACGATCATGCCGTTCTCAATGGTTCCCCAGATTCTTAAGGGTTCCTTCTCGCTTTTTTCTTCTTCCCCGCTTATGAAAGGAATGATGTTCCCCACCATCTCCGGCCAATCCTTAAAGGTCTTTCCTGCTCCGGAGATCGCCTGATAGGTAGTTGCCACCACCTCTGTGGGTTCAAATTCCATCCATGCCGTGAGTACCGGCGCGTAGCTCTGAATGGAGCAGTTGGGCTTAACCGCTACAAAGCCTCTTTCGGTACCCAGGCGCTTTTTCTGAAACTCTATGACCTTCATATGTTCCGGATTGATTTCCGGTACCACCATGGGCACATCCGGCGTCCAACGGTGGGCGCTGTTATTGGAAACCACAGGAGTCTCGGTCTTCGCGTAATCCTCTTCTATCTTCTTAATCTCTTCCTTGGACATGTCAACGGCGCTGAAGACAAAATCCACCTGAGAGGCCACCTTTTCCACCTCGTTCACATTCATGACCTGAATTTTTTTCACCGCTTCCGGCATGGGGGTATCCATCTTCCACCTGTCTCCCACTGCCTCTTCGTAGGTTTTTCCTGCGGAACGGGGACTTGCCGCTATGGTAGTCACTTCAAACCAAGGATGATCCTCCAGCAGAGCAATGAACCTTTGCCCTACCATACCTGTACCGCCTAAAATACCGACCTTTAATTTTTCACTCATTTTTTTCCTTTCCTCCCATCCTATATCTACTTCCCATGCCTATTGATACTATTTCCTATACCTGTTTGATACTATCTTTCCGCAAAGCTCTTCCTTTTCTTTACATCCTCCACCATCCGGACGCTCCTTCCACCGTCTCACAGTGAATTTCGCATCCTTCCGGGGCATCCGGGAACCAGTCCTCATCTTCCTGCGCAAGATACTCCCTGTGCAGGGCAATCACCTTTTTCATGGCCTCCGGCCCCGGCGCGCCGACGACAAGGCGCTTTTCCACGCAGGTCTTGAGAGACACTGCATCATAAACATCCTGTTCGAATTTATCGCTGATCCCTTTCAATTCCTCCAGGGAAAGGGCATCAATAGAGGTGTTTTTCTCAATACAGTAAAGCACCAGCCTGCCAATAATGCCATGGGCATCCCGGAAAGGTACGCCCTTGTTCACCAGATAATCCGCCGCATCCGTGGCATTGGTAAAGCCCATCATGGCGCTTGCCGCCATCCGTTCCCGGTTAAATTTCATGGTATCCAGCATCCCGGTAAACAGCGCAATACAGTCCTTTACCGTGTCAAAGGCATCAAAAGCAGCTTCCTTGTCCTCCTGTAAATCCTTGTTATAGGCCAGGGGAAGCCCCTTCATGATGGTAAGCAGACTCATCAAATCCCCATAAACACGCCCCGGCTTTCCCCGCACAAGCTCTGCTATATCAGGATTCTTCTTTTGGGGCATGATACTGCTTCCCGTAGAATAAGCGTCATCTATCT
>CAZAMX010000187.1:0-5269 GCA_964486095.1 uncultured Acetatifactor sp.
GCAGATGAAATTTTTGCACAGCAGGAAGCTGCTTATGAGGCATTTAGGAAGCAGGCGTTGGAGGGAAATCAGCCATGAAAAAAGGAATTATTTTGTACCAGTCAAAGTACGGAGCAACTTACAAATATGTTCGCTGGCTGCAGGAGATGACAGGCTTTGACTGTGTAGAGACGCCGAAGGCAGCGCTGGAGCAGGTACTGCAATATGAAACGGTGGTGCTTTGCGGCGGGATTTATGCCTCCGGAATAGCGGGTCTGTCCTTCTTAAAAAAGAATATTGGCAGCCTGAAGGATAAGAAAACAGCTATACTTTGTGTGGGCGCTTCCCCTTATGACGAGGATGCCCTTGCGGCCATCAGGCAGCATAACCTTACCGGAGATCTGCAGGAAATTCCGCTTTTCTATGGGAGGGGGGCCTGGGATGAGAGCAGGATGAAATTTCTGGACAGGACCTTGTGCAAAATGCTGCAGAAATCGGTGGCAAAAATGGATCCCGACACCTATGAGCCCTGGATGAAGGCCCTTATGTGCGCAGTGGGTAAGACCTGCGACTGGACGGACCGGAAATATTTAGAGCCTCTGCTGAATTATTTAGAAGTATTGTAATTTAATAAATTTCATGATATTTATTGGAAAGTGCGAAGAAGACAGAGCAAATTGCAGAATTGACTGAAGAAATTACAAAACTGCGGGAAGAGCTTGCGCAAAAAATTTGACAGTCTCAACCTGTCCTGTAGGACACCGCGCATCCTCCTACTCTGCTTCCATTACATTCAGGCAATTCTGACAGAGCGCGACACCGTCTTCATACATTCCGTCAGTTTCACTGTTAAACCATTCCCCATATCTTTCGCAGCTTTCAAGCTGATTGCCAGTACAAGATCCTTTTCTATTGTCTCTGCCAAATTGTTTATCTGCAGATATGCGGTTCGGTCTATCAGCTTGTTGTGCATGATATGGTTTCTGTCTTTGGCAAATAAATGAAACATTTCATAACATAAGTGGTATTTCTGTTTGAAATTCTCTCAACACTGTTGAGAGTTTTGATTTTCATCTGCTGCGTTATATAATTCCTCAAGCCTTTTTTGTAACACTGTTTTCCGACATTTTCTTTAAAACACCTAAGTTGTTCAGGACGCTATGTGGGGTTCTGTCTTGATTGGTTTGTGGGGATGGGTAAATGCCGGTAAGACGCATTAAATGGGGATTCTTTGGGAATGGGGTCTGGTGGTTTTGAGTCATTTTGGTTGAGTTTTGGTGGGGGAGTTGAACTAAGAAATAACACAACGCTTTATAAAACCGTCCCTTTTTGTTTGCGTGTGGAACGAAGTAAATGATTGTTGGAAATTGTTGATAAATGTGCTATACTTGTATTGTTCAATCAAAATGCTTTGATGTAGAATGCTCAAATAGTGGCAATGTGAATATTTATGGAGAAATTACAGAATATTGTCAATCGTAAAAACGGCCATATATTGATTGATGGCGCATAAAAGCACTTATAGGAGATAAACCATGCCTACACTCGATTGGATAGGAAAAAGTAGGTAGTGAACCACCATCTGGATGTGCCCTATCATGTCCTGGAAAGAAAATACAGTTATGATGTCGAAGGGCAGCATGAAGAAGACAATGGGAGCGAAAACATGATCATACATGGGGATAATCTGCTTGCATTGAAATCCTTACTGCCCAAATATGAGGGAAAGATTAAGTGTATCTACATAGAAAACAAGACACCGAGTTTGCTACGAAACCAAGCGGCGTGAGATGTGCTGAAAAAAGGTATGTCGCTTTTACAGGATTGTATGTCGGTTTTTACATTGTATGTCGCTTTTGCCGGTCGGGAGATGTCCCGGCTATATTTGTATCTTCAGATTCGCAAAATTTGCAAGAGAAAACCATCACTATCGATGACTAACAAGAGGAGGCCAGAATCATTGATTGTTCAAAGTTTGCGAGTATAATAAGAGTCGAAGCGAGGCCATGCTACCAAACACAAGGGGGTGCTATCCGTGTACGAGATTGCTCACGGGATTAACATCTATTACAAAAATCAGAAGGAGTTCCGTAACACGGTCTTCCTTTCGGACGGAACAGTCAGATACTACGACGACGGCGCGATGCTGTTCGAGGTAATTGGCGACGATGCCATTTATATGTTGACCGAGAAGCCTTCGAGTATGATTAGAGCCTTCCCGGATAGGCAGGAGCCCGTTACCAGAGAAAGCATAACCGATTGCTTTAAGTGGCTGTACGGCACAATTGAAGACGATGACCGGCCTGTTGCTACAGAACTTTTCAGGAGCAGCTTCAATGATGCCATCCAGCAGGTTGCGGCTGAAACGGAATCGGCTGAACAATACGCTACCGTTGAAGACTTCTTCATGGAATGCTACGAGATTTACTTGGATCATGTGAAAACATTCTGTGTTTTCGTTCAGGCGGTGGCAGCCAACGCCAGCGGTATTGCCGACGAGTTCCAGCAGTCAGTAGCTGAGGTCTTTTTATCATCGGCAGACGACCTTTACAGCGCTTATACCAAAAAATGCAGCGTCCGGCATGAAGATGGCCATGTGTCAGTAGAGACTGTGCTGATCACCAATTTCCTGCAGCTGTTGACTTTCGAGCATTGCAGGATGAAAAAGTCACGGAAGGCTATCAAAGAGTGTGGCAATTGTCGCCGTTTGTTTATTCCGACAGGAAGAGTCGATACAATCTATTGTCCACTTCCTGCGCCGGGATATCCGGGAAAGACGTGTAAGGAAATTGGTGCCCAGGTTAGGCGGACACAGAAACGTCAATTCGATCCGAAGGAGCATGAGCACCACAACACCATTTGTAAGCTTCATAACATAGTACGTCGAGCCAAGGAAAGTCGTGATTCAGACGATGTGATTTCATATTATCAACGTCAGATTGACGACGAGATGAAGAAGTATGCTTCCGAAAAAGAAAGATGAGGTATCAGAATTATGGAAGAAAAACAGACCGGGCTTAGCAATGAAGTCCTTATCGAAATAGTACATAGTATCAAAGAGATCATCGTTGAGTTGATTGACCGGGCGTTCCCCAGAAGCCAGAATCAGCGAGATGAGTACGAAGAGATGTACGGTAAGCAATAAAATGAACAAAGCTCCCGGCCACCGGATCACGCCGGCAGTCGGGAGCTCGTTTTCTGCTTGCGGATCAGCCGTCGATGGTCTGTCCAGTCTTAAATGTGAAAGTCATCCGGCCATCGGTGTAGATGGTGGCGTAGTCCAACAGGCCAGTCCAGAGGCCTTCCCGGAATTCAGTGATCTCGCCATCCTGCTTCGCCAGGAGCTTCAGGGCATCCTCCATCTCTGCCTTCCGGGATTGCTTGTCGCTGATCTGCTGGGTGAATTCCTCGTGCTTGGCCTTGGCAGCCTCAAAGCGGTCGCTCAGGACATTGAAGCGTTTCTGGTACTCGACCTGATCCTGCGCGACGGTGGCGTTTTGGTGGATGCAGTCCTGCATCATCTGGGAGACAATTTGCATCTCACTGTTTAGGTTGGCCTGCTCAGCCAGCAAGTTGGTCAAGTCGAAGACCGTAGCCTGTGCCTGCTCAAAGGCGCGGATTTCTTCCTCCGTCAGGAACGGCGTGGTACAGCGCTGCTCGTTTTTGTACTTCTGGTTGCATTGCCAGACCACGCGCTTGTAAGGGTCAGTGGAGTGCCAGTCTTGCTGGTGGCATTCATTTTTATGGATGGCCACGGTGTTTATAAAAGGCAGGAAGCAGACTTTGGTAGGTGAGCTCCTGCCTTTTTCTTTTGCCCATAAGTGACTATTGTATGATAGCACAGACAGCTATCAAAATAAAATAATCTGACACAAAATGCATCAGATTAACTTATCCATAAGGTATATTTATTTGACTGAAAACGCGGGATTCGGTGGATGGAAATTTGACGGTCTATAACAGGGGTAAAGCGGTCAACGCTGGCTCTGTACAGGGGTGATTTGGAGCGTATCCTACCGGCCATAGGACACATGAAGCTGGCGGATATTAGGCCGCAGCATTTGAACCTGTTATATGAGCAGCTGTCTCAGCCGGGCATCCGGGACGGATTTACGGAGAAAGCCTATGCAAAAGTGGATTTCAAGGTGCTGTTGAAAGAAAAGGGGTTGACCATGCACGGGCTGGAGGTAAAGCTCCCGGGAAACAAGCACCACAGCATCCTGAATCTGTGCAGCGGTGGGGCGGTAAAGGCGGAGACGGCAAAAATGATAGCAGATGTGCTGGAAATGCCTGCCATGGCAATCTTCCGGTACGAGACAGACAGCAGGCCATTGAGCGGCTCCACCGTAGGCGGATATCATACGCTGGTGTCTACAATCCTGGCGCAGGCGGAGAAGGAGATGCTGATCCCCTACAATCCGGCGGCCAAGGCTACACCTCCTAAGGCGGATGACCATTTCCAGCCGGAGGAAATCGCCCGGATATGGGAAGCGTTAGAGAGTGAACCGATTAAATGGAAGACGATGGTACATTTATTTTTGGTGACGGGATGCCGCCGGGGTGAAGTGCTTGGTCTGAAATGGGACAAGGTTGACTGGGAGAATAAGTAAGTCTACATAGACTGCAATCTGCTTTACTGCAAGGAACTGGGGATTTATGAGGACACGCCGAAGACGAAGGGCTCTGTCCGGTATATCAGGCTGCCGGATCAGACTATGGAGTTGCTGGCCGAGTACCATAGGTGGTATAAGGAAGAGAAATTCAGGTGGAGCGATAAGTGGGAGGACAAGGATTACCTGTTTCCGAGGGAGAACGGTGCGCCTATGTTCCCCGGATACGTCTGTAACTGGCTGGATGCCTTCAGTAAGCGCCATGGCCTACCCCATATCAACCCGCACGCATTCCGGCATACGCAAGCCAGCTTGTTATTCTTTAATGGAATCGACAGCGTGAGCATCAGCCACCGCCTCGGCCATGCCCATGTATCCACTACCACGGATATATACAGTCATGTAATCAAGGAGGCGGAGGAACGCATCAGCGATTGTGTGGCGGATGTGATCTTGAAACCGGCGAAGGCGAAGTTGAGGGTAGTGGGGGATTAATGATTATGATAGCCAAAAGGGAACCATAGATATAAGGGTTCCCTTTTGGAATGTTGTGGCGACATAATTATGATTTTCAGAGGGCACAAATTTATTGTCCAATTACTGAAAGTTGCTGATCCAGTTTTTCGATATATTCTACCGAAAGAGTTGGAAATGATTTCTTTATCAAATCAATCGATGCG
>CAZAMX010000188.1:0-5259 GCA_964486095.1 uncultured Acetatifactor sp.
GGAAGAGAAAAATCAGGAGAGTCTTCTGGAGCGGATGGTGGAGACAGAGACGGAGCTGGAAAGCATGTAAGGAATGAAGATTTTCTAAGGTCAGAAAGAACCTGGCCTAAGAAAATCTAAGTCATTTCTCGAAGAATTGCCATTCGGCAATTTTTCCCGGTTCACGGATTGTTTATGCCGGCAAAATCGGCACGGTCGCAGCAGGCAGCATGTCTTGGCGTCTGTCCGGCATCCTTCACGCATATACATGATAAAAAATAATGTATATGCGAGGGCGCATGAGAACGATTTTTGTAAAAGACGAACTGGCTAAAATCATACATCACGAACATATTAACTGGAAAAAGGTGATTCCGACGGCAGAGTTTCTGGTGGCCATGTTTTTCCTCGGCAGGGCTACGGAGCAATCCATGATGGAAACCCAGGAGGCCGCAGGACAGTCGGCGCTGGCGGACCAGAAGGGGACTGTGGAGCAGATGGCGGCCGGAGAGAGCGGGTCAGGGCAGATCGCCGCAGGAGAACAAGGTACGGGTCAGGACCTTACGGGGCAGGCGGAGCTGCTGGGGGGCACGGAAAACTGGGGCCTGGGCTTCGGAAAAAGCGGCGAAAAACCCACGGGAAATGCTACCGTGGATGAGATGAAGAAGTATAACGCCTACTATATGGCAGACGGGGACGAAAAGGTGCTGTACCTTACCTTCGACTGCGGCTATGAAAACGGCAACACGGAAGCCATACTGGACGCGTTGAAGGCACATAACGCGCCGGCTACTTTTTTTGTGGTGGGTCATTTCCTGGAATCGGCGCCGGAACTGGTAAAGCGCATGGTTGCTGACGGACACACTGTAGGAAATCATACATATCACCATCCCGACATGTCGAAAATATCCGATACGGATTCTTTCGCAAAGGAAATAAATGATGCGGCAGCGCTGTTCAAGGAAGTGACAGGCACGGATATGGCTATGTATTACAGACCGCCTCAGGGTAAGTACAGCACGGTCAATCTGCAGATGGCAAAGGATATGGGATATTCCACCTTCTTTTGGAGTCTTGCTTACGTGGATTGGAACACAGACGCCCAGCCCACCCATGAGGAAGCCCTAGAAAAACTTATGGGCAGGGTGCATCCGGGAGCTATTGTATTGCTTCATAACACCTCTAAGACCAACGGAGAAATACTGGATGAGGTGTTGACAAAATGGGAAGAGATGGGATATACTTTCAGATCCCTGGCGGATTTTGCAGAAGGTGAGGAAGCCGGTGCTGACGGAAACAGCGAGGGGGCAGGGCAATAGCAGTCTGTTTTTCTGATGCACGGCAACGGTTTCCGGAAAATCCCCAAAAGGATGTATGCCTTCCTGTGGCGGGTGAAAAGCCGGCAGACATACGGATGCAGATGTGAGAAGCAGAATGGAAATCGTAGATTTTACGAAGGAATATACGGCAGAGGCAAGGCGGCTGGCGGCGGAGAATTATGAGGAAGAGAGGGGGTATGTGCGCGTTCTGCCGGAAAAAAATGAGATTCCTCTGGAGCGGGAGCTGACAGCAAATGGTCTGGGAACAGCTATTGTGGAGAATGGCAGATACCTTGGAGAAAGTCCCTGTTTTATCATGATGGATGAAGCAAACATTGCAGAGTGGCAGCAGCGTAAGGAAAGTAGTGGAGTGCGTATATTTACAGCCTGGAGCGGGAAAGAGCCGGTGGCTTATCTGGAAATAACGGATGAAGGGGAAAATTTTATAACAGATGCTCGGGAGATGCAGAATATCTGCGGCGCCTACTGTGTGCCTGCATATTGAGGCAAGGGAATCATGCAGCAGCTTGTTAATTATGCCATGGGAGTGCTGCGGGCGGAAGGATATACGAAGCTTGGTGTGGATTATGAGAGCATCAATCCTACCGCCTGGGGATTTTGGAACAAGTATTTTCCGGCATATACCTATAGTTTGACACGGCGAATTGTGGAGAGCGCATACAGGGAAGATTCCCGAGCAGAGAAGAAAGTGGCAAAGTAGAAAAGCTTTGGGGGGCAGAAAACAGCAAATAAGGGAACAAACAACAAGGCTGACAGGCTTAAAAGGTGGGAAAGCGTTCTGCGAGGGAGGAAAAATGGAACGGATAAAAAAGGTACTGGCACATTGGAATATTACGGATTTTTTGATTACAGAGCGTTACCATGAGCAGACAGAGCGCATTTTATGCCGCATAGAGACAGCGGCAAGAATTTATTTTCTAAGAGGGATTCCACGGGAAAAGGGAGAGGCTGCAGTTCAAGGCAATGTACTGGCGCATGAATATCTGGGGAATCAGCGGCACATGGCACCGACAATCTTTTCTACCGGAGACGGACGCTATTATTTGGCCGAGGGCAGACACTGGTTTTATTTGACTGAATTTATTTCCGGGAAGAATCTGGAAGAGACCGAGGCGGACGAATACGCGCTGGGGAAGCTGGCCGCAAGGCTGCATGGAATTCAGGGATATACCTGCCCGTCCGGCGTGGATCAGGATAAGTCCCGGTTTTACGGCTGGTTTCCGGAAAAAACGTTTAAAGCGGAGTTTGACCGGATATTGGACTGTCTGCCGGATTTTACCCGCCATGAGCAGTGCCTGATCCACTCTGACTTAGGACCTCATAATGCCATGCGCAGGGACAGTGGAGAGGTAGTGTTTATTGATCTGGATGATGCGGGAATCGGCTCAAAACATTTGGATCTGGGTTGGGCATTTATCATGCAGTTTGTAGATTTTAACCATCAAACCGGGGAGATGCGGTATCGCTTTGACCTGGCACTGGCATTTTTGCGCGGATACTATGAGGCGAAAACTCTTTCCAAGAAGGAATATGATCTGCTCTGGCAGGGAGCCGTGTTTACACATATTTCTTATATGCAGACATACGGCCCGGATGCGGTGGACTCTCTTTGGACTATCCTGCAGTATGGAATGGCCCAAAAAGAAAAGCTGTGGAAAAAATGGCGGGAAACGACCGGTATGGGAACGGCAGCGGACAGCTAAAAATATTTTGACGAAAGTGCATTCCTAATTTATAATGAAACATGGCAGAAACGTGTAAATGGCAAGGTGCGGCATTTGAAAGGACGGCAGGCAATTGCGGCCGGGTGGATGTCTCACCGTGACATTTAAAAGAGCGGAAAGGGTTTGCGATGAGATAAATGCTGCTGATGCGGCGGAATGCGAGGAAGTATGGAGAGAGAAACGGTTATTGTACTGGATTTTGGCGGACAATACAACCAGTTAATTGCAAGGCGGGTTCGAGAGTGCAGCGTGTACTGCGAGGTGCACCCTTACAGCCTGAGCCTTGATAAGATCAGAGAAATGAATCCGAAGGGAATTATTTTTACCGGAGGACCTAACAGTGTGTACGGCGAAGATGCTGTTTTGTGCGGAAAGGAAATCTTTGACATAGGAGTGCCCATTCTTGGGATTTGTTATGGCGCTCAGGCGATGGCCCATTTGCTGGGAGGAAAGGTGACGACGGCGCCTGTCAGCGAATACGGTAAAACGGAGGTGGAAGTGGATCAAAGCGCCGCGATGTTTGCGGGCGTGTCAGGGAAAACGATCTGCTGGATGAGCCATACCGATTACATTGAAAAGGCACCTGAAAGCTTTCGGGTGACGGCACACACACCGGTCTGCCCGGTGGCGGCGATGGAATGTCCGGAACGGGGACTATATGCGGTGCAGTTTCACCCGGAGGTCATGCACACCGTAGAGGGTATGACTATGCTGCGGAATTTTGTGATGAATATATGTGGCTGTCGCGGGGATTGGAAAATGGATTCCTTTGTGGAGACCACCATACAGGCCGTAAAGGATAAGGTGGGAAATGGCAAGGTGTTGTGTGCCCTTTCCGGCGGGGTGGATTCTTCTGTCGCGGCGGTACTTCTTGCCAAGGCAGTGGGGAAGCAGCTGACCTGTGTCTTTGTGGATCATGGCCTGCTTCGCAAAAACGAAGGGGATGAAGTCGAGGCTGTTTTCGGGCCGACAGGTCCTTATGATCTGAATTTTATCCGTGTCAATGCCCAGGAACGTTTTTACAGGAAGCTTGCGGGAATCAATGAACCGGAACAAAAAAGGAAGATCATTGGCGAAGAGTTTATCCGCGTGTTTGAAGAAGAAGCAGAAAAAATCGGTGCGGTAGATTTTCTGGTACAGGGCACGATTTATCCTGATGTGATTGAGTCAGGGCTGGGAAAATCGGCGGTGATTAAATCCCATCATAATGTGGGAGGTCTGCCGGATTGTGTTGACTTTAAAGAGATTATCGAGCCGCTGCGAATGCTTTTTAAGGATGAGGTCAGAAAGGCAGGACGGGAACTGGGGATTCCGGAGCATCTGGTGTCCCGCCAGCCGTTCCCGGGTCCCGGATTGGGCGTGCGTATCGTTGGTGAGGTGACGGCCGAGAAGGTAAGGATTGTTCAGGATGCGGATTATATTTATCGGGAAGAGTTGGCCAAGGCGGGCGCAGACAAAGGGCTGGGTCAGTATTTTGCAACTCTGACGAATATGCGTTCCGTGGGCGTCATGGGGGACGAGAGAACCTACGACTATGCGGTAGCACTTCGGGCGGTGAACACCAGCGATTTCATGACGGCGGAAGCAGCGCAGCTTCCCTGGGAGGTGCTGGGAATTGTGACGAACCGCATCGTGAATGAGGTGAAAGGGGTCAACAGGGTGCTGTATGACTGCACGGGGAAGCCGCCGGCCACGATAGAGTTCGAGTAGTAAACGGAGAGCCGGGAAGCCGCATAAACAGCGGACTTTCCGGCTTTTGAGATGGGGCGTGATACCTTTTTGATACCTAAATCAATAAATATTTGATATGTTAAAATAGACCGGTAATATCATTAATGCCTTCAACAAAGCCACCCAAAATGTCATTTACATTATTAGCTTGGCGTTCTACGATTCTATATAATCTAAGCAAATTGCTTTGATTTTCTAAATCACTTTCACAAATTTCAGTTAGTATTTCGTAACTTATAGAGCAGACAGAAATTACACCTGCGGTTGTAGTATAGGAGTCGCCGTATGGGTCAATATCACTATATTGTATTTTTTGTATAACTAAAATATTTTCTCCTTTTTTTGTTTCATATATTGGATAATAGTGTGGAAAGCGTTTGGATCTACATCTATTCCAAGTAATAGCATTAGATTTAGTTCCGTTGATTAATTTTACTACAAATTCATCAAAATTCATAAAGTTATCCTCCATTAACCGATATAAG
>CAZAMX010000189.1:0-5251 GCA_964486095.1 uncultured Acetatifactor sp.
AACCAGTTAAAGCACGACCCCGTTTTGCCGCAGAAGCGCCCTGGCGCTCTCCACGGAGTCGATTCCCGTCCTGTTCTTGATCGGAGCAAACTCCTTCTCTCTTACCACCTCAAAGGGCAGGCAGCTGTCCATCTGATGAATCATGTCCAGCACCAGATTTTCAAACTTAAATCCATTGGGCAGATCAGGTTTTACAAGCTCTCCTGCCTCGTTCAGGTAAGGAATCTTTTTTTCCACAATGTGCAGCGGCAGATGCTTATCTAAAATACCGATCAGATCAGGTACCCGGAACAGATAATTCAGGATAACGCCAAAATAATAAGCAGGATCACCCTTTTCGTCCTTAGCATTCATCAGTTCTTCCGTCAACTCGTAATATTCCACGATGGAAGGGCGGCCATCCTCCAGACACATAACACCTACCTTCTCATCCGGCGCATTCTTGCGCACCACCTTGGCGCCAACGGCACAGTTTTTGCTGATCACGGCTCCCACAAAGCAGGGATCGGCAATTTTCTGCAGTACATTATCCACGGCAAATACATTCAGCCATTCTATGCCTGCCTTTTCAACCAGGTCCAGCAGCCCGGCATTTTTCATAGAAATAAACCAGCCCCCGTTTCCGTTGGGAGAGGTTGAAAGCCGCCCCTTTTCCTCCAGATAAATCCTGCCCTCATAATCTGTAGCCGCCGCCATTTCCTGCTTAAAGAAATGTACATATTCCGCCTTGTAGCCAAAATAGTCATGCTCCTGCAAAAACGCAGCCGTCGCTTCATGATTTTTTTCGCTGGTCATAACAAAGAGATGAAGCCAGGTATCGGCCTCTCTCACCACCTCCAGCAGATTATTAATCAGACATTGGAAGATATAAAGCTCTCTGGTCAATCCCACGTTATACATGCCTTTGGGGTCGTCGGAGCCCAGCCTGGTCCCCATTCCTCCTGCCAGCAGCACCGCCCCGACCTTTCCGGACCTGATCGCCTTCAGCCCAATTGCAGAAAAAGCTTCTCTGTTTTCTTCTATCTCAGGCAGCTGCATGGCAGCCAGCGGCGTAATGTTTCCCCTCTGCCCCAGGTCCTCCCTGTGTCTGCAGGATTCAAGCAGGCTCATATCCGTGGCATCTATCTGCTCTAGAAGCAGTTTCTGCTCCTGCCCGCTTAACTCATCATAATACTTCAGGACATGCTCCTGCCCGTATTTTTTCAATTTTTCCTTCGCCTGTGCCAGATCCATCCTCTTTTTCCTTAACCTTTCCGCCCTGCTTTTTGAAACAGCTGCTTATCAAATGTCACCCGCTTAACTTTTAAATGTAGTATACCAGAACTTTCCACCGCCTTCAACAAAGCCGACGCAAATTAAGAAAGACTTCATAAAGACCCTTTAGATGACCATAAAAAATCGGAGAAGCTGTCTGCCTCCTTCAGCCTCTCCTCATTTTACCGTCATATGTCAGATGATCCTTATGTCCAGCCCCCCTGCATCTGTCAATGTTCCTGCATGTGGGCGTATTTTTCTTTTGTGGCAAGCCCGCCTCTGATATGGCGCTCTGATTTGTTCACATCCAGCACCTGTCTGGCCTGCTTTGCCAACGTGGGATTGATCTGCATGAGGCGGTCTGTTACGTCCTTATGTACCGTAGATTTGCTGACCCCGAAGGCCTTTGCGGTCTGCCGCACGGTGGCGTTGGAGTCAATGATAAACTCAGCGATGCTGATTGCCCTCTCTTCAATATAATCCTTCAAAAGAGTACCCCTTGAGAATCTTTTTTACAGTGTATGAAGAATTCTCAAGGGGTATGACAATTTATAATCCTTCCTTTTGCCAACTCCGCAGTTCTGCCGCCTCAGTCCTTCCGGTCCGCCGGCAGGATTTTTCCGCCTGCAACCTCCAGTACTTCCGTAGCCACCTTCCGGATAAATTCCTCATCGTGGGACACGAACACCAGGGTACCCTCATATTCGGAAAACATTGCTTCCAACGCCTCTATGGAAGGGATGTCCAGGTAGTTTGTGGGCTCGTCGAGGATGAGAAGATTCACCTTGGAGACAAACAGCCTGGCAAAAGCAAGCTTAATCCGCTCCCCTCCGGAAAGCACACCGGCAGGCTTTTTCATGTCATTTTCAAAAAACAGCAGGCGGGATAAAATCGTGCGTGCCACCGCCTCCCGCTGGACACTGACTGCCATCACATTCTCCAGGACAGTCTTGTTGTAATCAAGAGTGGATAGATTCTGTTCAAACATACCGATCCTGGCCTTCGGCACCACGGAAACCGAACCCGCCTCAAGCCTCCCCGGTCCTTCCGCGATTTCCCCCGCTGCGGCACAGATCAAGTGAAGCAATGTTGTCTTTCCCGCCCCGTTATCACCCACAATCGCTACCCGGCTATGGTTCGTAATCTGAAAAGAAGCATCCGCAAAAAGCGCCGGGCCTCCCTCATAAGCAAAGCAAAGACCTTCCCCCCGGATGACGTACCGGTTCTCCGGCGGGTCAGTGAGGCGGAAATCCGGCCGGATCTTCGGCAATTCCTGCGGCTTTTCCCTGACCTCCATCGCGTCTATCCGCTGCTGCACGTTTTTTGCCGCTTTTTCCATTTTACGCGCCTTGGCGTCCTTCGGATGACGGGAGAGAAAGTTGCGCAGTCCTGCTTCCCGCGGCGTCATGTTTTTAGGCAGCTTCTCGATCTGCTTTGCATGTTCCTTTTTCTCCAGCAACACTTTCTCCAGCCGCTTTTTCTCAGCATGGTAATTCTCATATTCCACCCACTGCCGCTTGACGGCAGCCTGTTTCTGTTCCATATAATCGTCATAATTGCCGCAATATTCCGTCAGTTTTCCGTCCTCAATTTCAATGATACGGGTGCATATTTCGTTGAGCAGCGCACGGTCATGGCTGACAACCACCAGTGTGTCAAACGCCGCAAGCTTACGCTTCAGAACGGTAATCCCCTGGCGGTCCAGATTCGACGTGGGCTCATCCAGAAAAACAATCGGCTTGTCATCGGAAAAAGCCTGTGCCAGCCGGATACGGGTCTCTTCTCCGCCGCTGACAGTCTGCTCCCAAATTTTGTCCTGAACTTTCATGTCACTGACTTCCTTGCCGCTTAGTTCACAGATGCCCGGGTCCCCGGCGTGATCCTGCCCTTCCTCCGCAAACTGCCGGAAAAAGGCGGCGTCCCCCGCCATCTTCACATTTCCGCGCGTAGGTTTAAGGTCCCCTGCCAGCAGACGCAGCAGCGTAGTCTTACCTGCCCCGTTGGCACCCACCAGACCGATTTTCTCCCCCTCATAAACTGCCAGCCGGTCAAAGCGGAAAAGTTCCCGCTCCCCGAACTCCATTTCTATCTTTTCCGCAAGAATCATTTGTCTTGACTGCATAAAAAAATCCCTCCAATCTAAAATGAATAGGAGAGATTACCGAAACGGGCTTCTACGCGCAGTCACCCGGTTCTCATTGTTTCCACGCAAAAAAAGGCCTGATCCGTCCGTTATTCGATACCTCTCCGATGAGCACAGAAATCCCCTTCTGCGCGTTTGCGGCCGCCTAAGCCGGCACATCAGTTCAAGTTATCGAATAATAATCATCAGGATACCGCCTTTCGCAAATTTCGCAGAGCCCGCGGATTTACCACCCGCCCCTGCGATACATTTCCAGCATACAATACAGCAAGGGCGGATGTCAATCTTTTTTTCTCCATCTATCACGTCAAATACTGTGCGCCGCCAGGCACCACCGCAAAAAAAGTGCAGCTCCTTCGGATCACTCCGAAGCTCTGCACTTTTTTTGCTTAAATCACTTTCCTGACCTTCTATTGCCTTTCCCTTATGTCCGTTGATTCTTAAGCTCGTCAGCCGCCAAAGTAGCTGAGGAAATCAAAGCCTGTAGGGAACGGTATTGTAAACATATAGATTGTTGCAAACAGAAATCCCACAATGGCCACACCGGTAATGAATACCCTGTTGGGAAGCCTGCGGAAGGTACCTACAATACCAAGCATAAACAGCACTACCGAATAAATAACCGTCACAAGATTGAACGTATCACCCTTGGTGTTGTCCGCCTGACCCTCTGCAAGTATTTCCTCACTTTCCGCCAGAACCGCACGGGCATCCGCATAATAGCTTTCAACAAAATCTTCATCACTAAACGGGCTGACGGTAGATTCTTCACTGTTATTCACCCAATTAATAATATCTTCCGCATCAAAACCGAAATCATAGCCGATCATTGCCGCCATATCTTCGCTAAGATTGTCTACGCATATGTACATGATCTTATAAGCGCTCTCATACGCCTGATCTTCATTGCCGGTCTCGTTAGCATAAAGGATTTCCACCTCATAATCGCTTATCTGGTTCCATATCTGCATATCCTGCATAAGGGACTGTGAAGCCTCATTCCAGCGGGCATTTCCGTCCGCCGCCAGATTATTGCTCTTCGTATAGTTAGTGGACATATTTCCACCATGCAGCGAACCAATCCAGGAAGCCCATGCCGTAGCCAAGGCCGTAATTCCAAGGAACAATGCAATCACGATTTCAAGAATATCGTCTTTACTGCGCTTCTTTTTTTGTGGATTCTCCCCTGCCTTTTCGCTGCCTTCAGTACCTTCGGCATCTTCAATGATTTCGATGTCTTCAATGTTTTCCGTCTTTTCCATGTTCGACATAATTACCTCCTGTTAGAGTATTATTACATTCGGCCTCCGCCGCAAGCACGTCCGTTTGGCTCATTGCTCAGTGAGCAATGTTTGCCCGCGGGAATAAAAGGCTATAAACAGCATACAATAACCGGCTGACAGAATCAGCAACCCATCATGAATCGACCTGAAAATGTATCAAATCGACAATTTCACATCCGTGCAAGCATTGTCCGCTGCACGGAATTCCCGGGCATTGGGATCCATCAGCCAGATAAGATTGGTTGCCAATATATGCAGCCTGTCTACTTCTTCCTGATAATCACAAAGATAGGCATCAATGCTCGGATCATCCGGGCAGAACACAGGTGCTTCCAGCCTTTCACGAAAACCACCCCAGTAAGGATGTGTCAAAGTAAGCTCTACATAAAAGTATCTGAACGGAGCCGCCATCTCAAAACTCCGGGCCGTCTTTTCCATCTGCCCAAACATCTGTCTCTGCATAAGAAATTGCGCAATCTGCGGAGCCATGGCACTGACACGGGCAGGTATATCGCTCCGGCAGCATTTCAAAATACCGTTTTTGCCTTCAAACAGCGGTATGTTATCCTCC
>CAZAMX010000190.1:0-5245 GCA_964486095.1 uncultured Acetatifactor sp.
CCCCGGCGGGCTATTTTATTCAAGATTCCTCTGGCAGGAGGAATTTCCTATAAGATAAAAAAGCGCCGCATGCGGCGCTTTTACTATGACGAAGTTTCCTGTAAGAATAGGCTGTCTTTTTGCCTGTTCCTTCATGTCTGGGGAAGAAGAATCTCCGTGGAAAAAGCCCCGTCCTCAGATGCCCGCGTTACATAGCCCCCGTATTTCTTCACAATTGCATCAACACGTGCGATGCCAAAGCCGTGTCCTTCTCCTTTTGTAGAAAGGAAGCGTTGCTGCTTTGCTCCTGCAGCCGTATTGGTCAGGGCAAGATACAAATAGTTTCCCTTCATCTCCATGTAAATGCGGATCAGGCGCTCTTCCTCCGGCAACTCCATACAGGCCTCCATGGCATTGTCCAGCAGGTTGCCGATGACAATGCACAAATCCAGCTCCGATACCGTAAGAGCTACCGGTATTTCCGCCCGGGCCTTCACCTTTATCCTTCTCTCCACCGCAAGGGACAGCTTACTGTTTAAAATTGCATCCGCCATGCGGTTGCCGGTTCTGACAACCGTCTCCACGTTTGTCAGATCATCGTCCAGCAGATCCAGATACTTTACCACATCCTCAAATTCCCCGTTGGCCGCATGGATTTTCATGGTCTGGATATGGTGGCGGTAATCATGCCGCCAGCCCCGCATCTTTGTAAACATATTTTCCACTTCCGCATAATATTTCTGCAGAAGTTCACCTTCAAAGGCTGCCACACGCCTGGCGATCAGTCTGTCTAAAAACATGGTAACACCTCATAAATACAACCGTTCAGCCCCGTCATTACCCGTGACTTATAAATATTTGATCAGGGCGGCATGTATCTCGTTATAAACACCGCGGCTTAAAGGAATCACATCTCCATTTGTCATGGTGATTTCCTTCCGCGTAATCTTACTGATAAATTTAAGACTCACCACATAAGACCGATGGGCCTTGAAAAAGGTTTCGTCCAACTGCTCAGCAAACTTCCCCAGGGACATGCGGACACGGTAATTTTCCTTTATGGCATGAACGTTCACATAAACGTTTTCCGCCTCCGCATACAGGATGTCCGCAAGCGGCACCTTAATATCTGCCTCCCCCGTGGCAAGCAGGACACAGCGTTGCCTGCAGGAAAGATTATATACCGCCCGGTCCAATACCGGATAAAGCTTCGCCTCATCCGCAGGCTTAATCAGATAATGTAAGGCCGACACGTCAAAGCCGTCGCTGAAATACTCGTAATATCCGGTGATAAACACAATCTGCACCGCCGTATTTTCGCTTCTCACCCGCTTTGCCAGCTCGATGCCGCTCACTCCGGGCATCTCAATATCCAGCAGCAGAATGTCAAAATCTTTTTTCTCTTCATAGATGAATAAAAATTCCTTTGCTCCCGGATACTGCGCCATTTCTACCAAATGTCTGTTTCTTCCGGCCCATATGCGCACCCGCTCCGCGAGATAATCCCGCTGGTCGGCATCATCATCACAGATTCCGATTTTTAGTCGCATTCTCGTCTGTCCTTCCTGCTGCCATTTGCGCCGCTATTTCCTGCCATCTGCCGCTTTTTTCCGCTGCCATCTGCGCCGCTTTTCTGTTTACTGCTCTGCAGCTTCCGCCGCAGCCATCTCCTTCTGCCGCGCTCTGGCCTGCCGGAGAATGCAGTCCACAGCCGCCTCGGCATTAGTGGGGAGCTTTCTTGATGTTTTGGCCCCTTCGCCGTCCGTATTCTCCGCGCCTGTATAAAAGGCCTGCAGCGCATAACTGGCCAGCAGGCCGGAAACCCGGCCCCGCTCTATGGAGTCTTCCGTGCCCAAAACAATGACCACCAGATCATGCTCCATCACCCCGTCGTCTGCCGTCAGGGAGGTAACCAGGCAGGCTCCGGCTTTATTGGTGGTTCCGGTCTTTAAGCCGGTGACTCCCGGCAGATTAAACAAAAGCGGATTGGTATTGCGCACTTCCAGATCAAGGGACTTTATGACGGCAGATTTCAGGGATGTAATGTCTGTTATCTGAGGATATACCTTTAGCAGGTAAGATACCAGCCGGAACATATCCTCTGCGCTCATACGATTCTGGCGCTTGGCGGGAACGGGATCTGCCGTGTAAGCCGGCAGTCCGTGACTGTTGAAAAAAGCGGCCTGAGAAAGCCCCAGCTCCAGCGCTTTCTGATTCATCATCCCCACAAAGGCTTCCTCCGAGCCGGCAACCGCTTCCGCAAGAGATAACGCGCACTCGTTACTGGAAGGCAGAAGGGCGCCTGAGAGCAGCTCCCGCACGGTAATCCGGCTTCCTGCTTTTAACGGGATCACTCCGTCATCCGAGTCGGCCAGCGCCTGGGCTGCAGCAGAGACGGTAACCGCTTCGTCCAGGGTGATCCGCCCCGCCGAGAGAGCCTCCATGGTTAAAAGGCAGGTCATGAGCTTGGTCGTACTGGCAATCGGGTAAGAATTATCCGCCTGGTACCGATAGTAAACCTCCCCTGTAGTGGCATCTCCCACCAATACACTGTTTACGCCGTAAAAATAACCGGCCGCCTCCAGCCTTGCAGGTGAAACGTTAAAAACCTCCTGGGTACTGATCTGCAGGGAACCCACAGCAGGTACGGTAATGTCCGCATCCAGGATCATGGCCAGATCCGCCGCCATCATGAAGCAATCGTAATATCCGGATGGCAGCTTTGTAATCAGCGTATAATAATATACCTTCTGCCCGTTTACCGCAAATTCGTTCCGGCGCAGGGAAATGTCCGGATTCTCACTGCTTTCCCAGGGAACATTTTCTACTCCTAAAGGCGTATAGGCATTGCCGGGATTCAGGGAAACGGCGTTTTTCTTTATATCCAGCGAAAAGGCTTTGTCCGTGTCTTTCAGAATCATGGCCAGATCCCGCAGGGAAAAATAAGTGTTATGATCGTAGCTGTAATCCAGCGTTTTTACCGTCCAGACCGGACCGTTATCCGCCTGTACCTGCCAGACGCCCGGCAGCTCATAGCTTGCATCTGCCCTCATAGGCAGCGCGGAACAGATCAGGATCACAGACAGGATTAATATGCTTATTCTTTGCCGGATTGTTTTCATTGTATCTCCCTTCTTGGCAATCAGTTCAGGTAATTGCAAAACACCCCATCTCCGTCAGGCTTTTAAAAACTTTTGCAATTACTCGTCCCGTTCCTGCTTTAACGCATAGATCACCGGGTACCGTCCGAAGAAATGACTGTTCGAGTCAACAGTGTCCATTTCCTCTAACAGAGCCAGCTCTGTACCCTTGCGAATAAAACGCTCCGCTCTTTTAGCAACAGCGGCTCCGCCCTCTTCAAACTCTCTGTATAAGACCCCTTCCGCAATCTCATAAGAGCCGCTGCCGTCATATTCAGCCTGCAGCTCCGCCAAAGAAGGCAGCAGCGCCGGGCCCTGCGACATCAAATAGGAAACTGTTGACATGCCGAAGGTTTCCGATACCAGCGCTTCCAACGCCTCTTCGTCCATGCTGCCCGTATAGCCCGCCATCTGCAGCCGCTGGCCTAAAAGCTCCCGAAATGCCCTGGCAAATCCCTCATAAGCTGCCTGTCTGCAGGCTTCATAGTTTTCCGGCATGACATTACATTGAAAGGTCCCCTGAGAATGGCCGGACTGCCTCATTTTCAAGTTGACCTGTACAGTCAATTCCTGCATATAACCTTCCATATCCTCCAGAGACAAAGAAACTGCCTCTATCTCCTGCAGCCAGGCAAGCGCCGTGACCGCAGCCTGCTCTGTTAAGTCCAGCTCTGCGGTCCACTCACCGGACAGATTTTTATCACCTGCCGCAAAAAAATGAAGATACGCCAGAGAAACAGTGGCAATGCTTAAAGTTATAAGCAGCAAAATAACAACCGTATTTTTCACACTTTTTTTCATAAAATCTCTCCGGTTACGTATATGATGATCAGGTTTACTTTCGTTTCCAATCAAATCTTTCCTGATTATATTGTACTGTAATTAAATTCATTATTCAATGTCTATTTGCATATCGTCACGCTTTCCAAAAATCTTCCACCTCTTTTAATACGGGGAAGCATTGCATTCTCGCCATTTCATCGCCGTACAAATAGGCTGTGATGTTTTCAAAGCCCGTTGCGTTTAGACCGTCATAGATAATCTCCTTTATCAGCGGTAATAATTCCGGGTCCGTTTTGCTCACCCACGGACCGAGAAATTCTTCGCCATGGATTGCCGTAGCAAAGTTCTCCGCCAGCCCCTCTCCCACAAGCATCTCGCCAAGAGTTATGTCGTTCGTCCACTTGATAAACTGGTATCTGACATTATGGTTTGTTTCATGTGCAAGCGCGGCCGGGAGCTTTTTCAGATTGTTTTCATTTGGGATCAGCCATCCCATCACGTAGCCGGGAATACCTCCGTCTCCGCAATAGCCTTCATTCATTTTCGTATAGGCATTCTCTGGATCAGCCAAAAATATAGAAAACAGATACTCCTGAACTTTGAGATCAAGCCCCTTACTGATAAAACGCCCCAGCGCGTTTTCGATGGATTTTTGACAGGCATCCCACAGATTCCGGTCAGAAATGGCTTCAATCCAATCCTTTGTCGTCAAATTCACCTTGGACGGCGGAAAAAGCCCCATCCTGTTATTCGCCATGATAATGTCATACGCCCCTTTTTTAGAGGCTTTGACGGGGATATGATAGCAATCCCATTTGCCCTGAAAAGGGAGCATCAATTCATAGCGGTATATATCATCCTTTTTATCCTGATCCGCATTCATTATTTTAAAGTAAACATCCGGTGAAAATACTCTCTTTACAATCATAACAGCCCCCTTTATTCTGTCGGTATCAGCCGCAATAAGCCTGTATCGCTTCATTCACAAATACTGCCGTTCCTTCTCCCGCATACTCGTCAATGTTTTTTGTAAACTCCCCGCCGCCGGCATACATCTTCCCCAGACCGCTTAAAATTTGATTCGTACACTGGTAAAAGTGTTCCGTCAGGAAATCTTGCAATTTTTTGACCAATTCTAACGCCGCTTCGGATGACGGATCAGTATCTTTCATTTTCCCAAACTCCCTGAATATCATCATACATTGTTTACTCAAAATTTGATCTTCCTCAGGTGTGCGATTTTTTGTTTTTTCCTGATACTCCTTGTATAGCGGGGAATTCCCCCATGCCGCTTTTGCCCGCGCGGCATAAGTCTCCAGCCTGCTCCTGTCAAATGCCGAAAA
>CAZAMX010000191.1:0-5214 GCA_964486095.1 uncultured Acetatifactor sp.
GCTTTAAGAAGTATTGGGATTAAGAAAAGAACAGTAAAGGCGAGGGGATAAAAGATGGATATTAAAGAGCAAATTGGTAAAGTTGTAGATGAGGTTTCCAAGAATCCGAATATCAAAAATCAGTTTGAAAAGGAACCTGTAAAGGTAATAGAGAAATTGCTCGGTGTTGATCTGCCGGATGATATTATTGCGAAAATTATCGACGGAGTAAAGGCAAAGCTGACGATAAATGATGTATCTAAAGCGGCGGGCATACTTAAGGGAGTATTTAAATAAAGAATAAAAGACAGAAACGCGAATGCAAACTCAAATCGTGGCAGAAAAGCATTGGTGAAGGGGTAACGGAAGGGGCAGGATGTAACAGAAAGCAGGTGTAATAGATGGACTTAAACTTACAGATCGTGGATATGGCCGGTGCAAGTCCCGAGCATTCTTTAGTGATAGTAAATTTTGTATCAGCCATCAGAAAACAATTAAAAAACAGCACCTGTTATGTTTTTCCTGATAATGTGCAGTATAGATTTAAAACAAATGCAGGAGAAGACAAAACAGTTGTTCCGGACGCTTCCATTAACTGCCGTGTGAAATCAAGACGCGGCAATACTTTTTTGGATACCCCAAGGTTCGTTATGGAGGTGCTTTCTCCAACTACAGAAGCATATGACCGCGGAGAGAAGATGGAGTTGTATCGTCAGCAGGAAATTGAAGAGTGCTGGATTGTAGATTGGAGAAAGAGACAAGTTGAAATTTATGAGCTTGACTATGAAAACGATATTCCGAAATATTTCCTGTGGAGAAAGATTGTAAAGGATAATAAGGAAGAATTGCAGATCATTCATTTCCCAGGTGTGAAGATTACTTTTGACGAGCTATTTGAAGAAATAGACAATGAAGTGTGATCTGTATCGGTTATGACGGATTACCAGTTTTTGCTTCGCGGCTTGAAACAGGTCTGATATTCCCGTTCCATACATTCCAGATCTTCCGGGGTTATTTGCTCGGGGAAAAAGCGATTTTTTTGGCACAGCCGCAGCAGGTTCAGATACTGCAGATCCGGCAGTTCCTGTTCAGCACGTTCTAAAATACGTCCGGTTTCTTCCTCGATTTTATCGATCAGATGAAAGATCTGCTCCTTTTCCCAAACATAATCTTCTCTGTCACTGACAATATGAATCAGATCTATATCGCTGCCTGCATTTCCCGTATAGGTATCATCAGCCGTATTGGGGGCAGTAAAAAGCATGTATCCTAAAAATACTGATTTTGGGACTTTTTCATCAGGAATCTGACAGGATACCCCTTTTCGTCACAGATGGAGCGGACCACATCCTCGGCGGCTTCCACCATATTTTCATTGACACAGATAATACATATATTTTTCTTGCGGCGAAAGATCGAAGGCTTTACCCAGCGGATAAAATATGAGATACGTTCTTTTAAGAGCTGGCGTTCAATGAGCTGCTTGCATTCAAGATCTGATATTTCACAAAGCTCAATTTCATTGTTCACCTTTAAAGCGGTATACAAGGGCTGTTCCATGATGTCACCTCATTTAATACTTTTGTGTGGTATCTGCAGGCGCATACTGCCGTGTTGTTTCCCCATTCGGCTGTCCTCTGCCTTGAATATGGTTATTATACCACAGCTTGATAGGAATGTGCAATGGCTTACATGGTTACTTTACGGGTAAAATTTTATATGATATAATGACCTTATTCAGGGCAGAAGACGGCCGGATGGCCATCAAAATCGTAAATGCGAAGCATTTATGATATAATGACCTTATTCAGGGCAGAAGACGGCCGGATGTGCGCAAAGGAGCCTGCCCGTAGATTGTGGAGCAACGGAAGGAGTGTTATTATGGAATTTTTTGACAAGCTTGGGGAGGCTATCACAGAGAAGGGCGGCAAAATTGCCGACAAGGCCAGGGAGACGGCAGAGATCGTCGGTTTAAAAAATCAGATTTCCACTTGTGAGGAAGTCATCAAAAAAAATTATGCGGAAATCGGAAAGCTTTATTATGAAAAGCATCATGACGAGCCGGAAGAGCTTTTCGGAAAGCAGTGCCGGGCCATAGAAAATGCTCAGAACGGCATTGCCGAGCTGCGTAAAAAGATTGATGAAATAAAGGGCGTAGGATGAAGAGAACGCAGGCGAGTTTGCTCGCCTGCGCTTTTCATGAAGTGTACCCGGTGGTGCACATTAAGACTCGTTTCAAATTACTGGGCAGCGCCATCAGGAGGCGTATCGCCTGCTGCGGCCGCGGCGGCCGCAGCGTTTCGCTGCTCCAGCTCCAGCTGCTGGTTGGTTTGGATTTCCGGCCAGTTCGGATTTGCATAAAAGATTTCGTCATGTTGGCAATGCTCGGCAGTAGGAGGCGTTGTAATACTTTGAGTGCCGTCCGGGTTTGTGGTAATCATCGTGGAACCGCTGAGCAAAACGGGATCTTCAATCAGTGGCCTTTCCAGTCTGCCATATGTCTGGAAAGGACACTGGGGAGTTGCGGGCAGTCCGTCATATGCGCAGATATTGCCTTCATAATGGATGCTGCAGCTTTCTGTAGGAACGGTTCCCTCCGCAAAAAGTTCTGTCTTTATATGCTCGTCGCAGAGCCCCGGAATGGGCAGCAGACCGGATCTGCTGCATACCTCCGCCTGGACAAGCCCGGCAGGAACTGTAAACTGCTGATCAGGCAGATTTTCATGAATCCGGGACATAACTGCTTTCCAGAGATATTTCGAGGTATTGGTGTTGCTCAAGTCAACGTTATTGTCGTAACCGACCCAGACGGTACAGGTGTAGTAGGGAGTAAAGCCTGCGAACCAAATGTCGGTGGGGCCTGTAGTGGTACCGGTCTTTCCGGCAGTGGCCATGGTATTGCTGAATTTGGCCCTTGTACCGGTGCCGGAGGTAAGCACGTCCATCATGGCGCTGGTCAGCAGATATGCGGTAGTTTCCTTTAGTACCTGTCTGCTTTTCGGGGCGGTGTTGTCTAAGATTACTTCGCCGTCGGAATCTACCACCTTTGAATAGAGCTTTGGCTCCACGTAGTTCCCCAGGTTAGCGATGGAAGCGTAGGCCGCATTTAATTCATAAGGGCTGACACCGTTGGTGAGTCCGCCTAAAGCGATAGGTTGTCTTACATCTGTAAAGGTCTGGCCGTTTTTTTCCGTACCGTTTGTCAGTGTGGTAAATCCAAAGTTCAACAGATAATCATAGCTTAACTGCGGTGTAATAATAGTGGTGGTTTTTACGGCTAAAATGTTTATGGAATCCTTGATTCCGGAACGTATGGACTGGATACCCTTGTAAGGTGTTTTGGTGTTGGAATAGGAATTACGTATAGGGGTTCCGTCATCATAGTTAAAGGGAGCGTCGTTAAATACGGTGGCCAGAGTCATTCCCGCACTGTCTAAGGCGGGAGCGTAAGTGGCCAGGATTTTAAAACAGGAACCGGGCTGCCGTACTGCGTGTACGGCGCGGTTTAAAGTTCTCCGCCCTTCCTTGGCACCCCGGCCTCCTACCATGGCCACCACATAACCGGTATTCTGGTCAGAGATGACCACAGCAGCCTGGGGCTGGGGCGTCAGGGAGATGGTTTCCTGATAATTGTCCTCATCATCTGCGATGCCCAGTTCGTTTAAGATAGCGGTGCGATAGGTTTCGATGGCTTCATACGCATCCTCCTGGGAAGAGAAGATCAGGTTGAATTTTGTTTTCCCGCTATTTTTAAACCATGTCATCATGTTTTCCTTGCTGTAATTTTTATTGCCCTCCGCGGTGCGCACTGTCAGAGCATAGTTTAAGTACCAGTCCACATCCTCCGGGAAGTTTTCGGGGTTGGCAACTTCCTCGTCGGCGATGGCCTGAATTGTGGGATCCAGAGTGGAATAAATGTGCAGGCCTCCGGCAGTCAGAAGCTTTTCCGCATCGGCCTCGGTGTATCCGTGTAAATTTACCAGATCCTCCCGCACCTGCTCATACAGGGCATCCGAAAAATAGGAGCCGGCGGTGCTGGTGCCTTCGCGGTAATCTATATCGTGGTGGCCGATACGATCATAGACCGCGTCCGTGTCGGCTATGGCTTCGTCGTATTGCTCCTGAGTGATAAAGTTCAGCTCGAGCATTTTGTTCAGGCATCTTTCCCGGCGTTCGGCGTTTTTTTTCGGATAACGGATGGGATTGTAGCCGGAAGGATTCTGGGTGATACAGGCGATGACGGCCGCCTCGGACACGGTCAGTTCACTTGCGGATTTGCCGAAATACCGTTTGGAAGCGGCTTCCACGCCCAGGGTATTCTGCCCCAGATTGATAGCGTTCATATATTCCAGCAGGATAGCATCTTTATCGTAATATTTGGAGATTTCCAGGGCGAGATACTGTTCCTGCAGCTTACGCTTGATCTTTTTGATCATGTTTTTACCTTCGGAGGTCCAGCTGGTAAAGACGGTATTCTTCAGCAACTGCTGGGTAATGGTGCTGGCGCCCTGTGTCTCCTGACCTCCGGTTTTTAAAAATTGATAGCCGGAACGAAGCATGCCTTTAAAGTCGATGCCGTTGTGCTGATAAAAACGCTCGTCCTCGATGGCTACAAAGGCCTTGCCGAGATAATCCGGCAGCTGGTCCATGGATTCGACACGGAGACGGTTGGAGTCGGAGCTGACATACTGGTCGATCTCATTTCCGGCACAGTCGTAGACAATGGTGGCCTCACCGGATGCCACAATGGCATCTAAGTGAATATTAGGAGTGGAGGAAAGGATACCGTTGTAGGCTCCGATTCCTGCGGCAATGCCGCAGATGCCCACACCGATCAGGGCGATCAGTGTCAGTTTGAGAACACCGAGTAATATTTTTCTTTCTATTTTGCCTGTTTTAGAATTCAGTGCCCTTTGCTGCGCGCGGACACCTTTTTTTCCATAATTCATTCTGTCACGCCTTTCTGGGTTTTTAAACATTACCCACCATATTATAACAAATTAAGATATGTAAATAAAGGTTTTCTTCTTAACTTAATAATCTTAATAATTGTTTCACATTTTTGAAAAATTATGCTAATCTGGTTCTAGTACACCGAATAATAAGTAACCAGCTATATGGCTTGCCTGAATTTCCATCTGCTGCGTTGGTCTACGCTCCGCTTCGGTCCGTGCTGGATGTGTGCCACCGGCACACAGCACCGTCAATCGACAATTGCTTTAGCAATTTGACACC
>CAZAMX010000192.1:0-5210 GCA_964486095.1 uncultured Acetatifactor sp.
TGATTACGCCATCGTGATTACCAGCCGTTATATGGAGCTGAAAACCTATATGTCAATCAAGGAGGCCATTGTGGAAACGCTGAATCAGGCATTTCCAACCATTGTCACCAGTGGTTCCATGCTGGTGGCAGCAGGCTTTATCATCAGCAATGTGTCCTCAAATGCGGTGGTGGCGGAGATCGGGCTGGCACTGGGCAGGGGAACGCTGACCTCTATTGCGCTGGTGCTGCTGGTGCTGCCCCAGACCCTGCTGATGGGAGACATTATCATAGAAAAAACAGCATTTACCTTAAAGCGGGAGTATTTAAAGCCCCTGCCCGCAGGCGGCAGGATCCGCATGTCCGGCCATATCAAGGGCTATGTGAACGGCGTCATTGACGGAGAGTTCAGCGGTGTCATTGACGGAGAAATGGGAGCCGTGGTGCGTGCAAGGGACAATGTAACCCGGGTTGATTCGGAGGGCCGGGAAATGCCCGAGGGGCTGCCGGATCCAGGGGAGGAATTGTCGGAAGCCGTGGACGGGACGGAAGGAGGTGAGCAGTCATGAGGAAGCACAGACCTGTTTTAAAATATATTTCCGTGGTCCTGTGTGTGCTGCTGGCGGTAAATAGTCCGGCTGTTTTGGAGAGCATGGGCGCCCCTGGCGGTATGGCTGTGGTACGTGCCAGGGAGGCGGACAGGACTTATGAGGAATACCGTTCCGGCAAAGATGCAGGTCAGCCTGCCGGGGAGAGCGGTTATACTACGATCCATATTTCCACGGAGGCGGATTTGGCGGAGCTGGCGGAAAACTGCGGGCTGGATTCCTGGTCGCTGGATAAGTATGTGGTGCTGGACGGGGATATTGTATTGTCGGAAGGCTTTGACAGGGTCATTCCCGGTTTCGGGGGCATTTTTGAGGGAGGCGGACATAAAATATCCAATCTGCGGATCGAGTCTGCCGGTTCCGACACAGGGCTGTTCCGCTATATCAGAGAGGGAGCCGAGGTGCGTAATCTTACCGTTTCAGGCAGGGTACAGCCAGGCGGAAGCCAGAGCCGTGTGGGGATTCTTGCGGGCGTCAACTACGGCAGAATCAGAAACTGCTCCGTTTCCGGGATGGTCACGGGGGACGAAGGGGTAGGCG
Source organism: uncultured Acetatifactor sp. (assembly GCA_964486095.1). Taxonomy (GTDB): domain Bacteria; phylum Bacillota; class Clostridia; order Lachnospirales; family Lachnospiraceae; genus Acetatifactor. Next base: position 1,127 of record CAZAMX010000192.1, read on the forward strand.
GTATTGCCGGAGTCAACGAAGCCTCCGGTGAGATCAGACAGTGCAGCTCTGCAGCCGTTGTCACGGGCAGCCATAAGACAGGCGGTATTTGCGGCGAGAATAAGGGAACGCTGAACAACTGCAGTAATTCGGGAAATATCAATACCTACAGCAAGGAAGTCACCTATGATCTGGATGACATCAGCATGGAAAACCTGGAGAGCATTAACAGCATGTCCAACATTGCGGCGCACACGGATACCGGCGGTATTACAGGCTGCTCTGAGGGGAAGATTTATTATTGCTCCAATACGGGTACGGTGGGCTACCAGCATGTGGGCTACAACACGGGGGGCATTGCCGGCAGGCTGCATCAGGGCTATGTGCAGAACTGCAGCAATTACGGCCAAATCTACGGCCGGAAGGACGTAGGCGGTATTGTGGGCCAGATGGAACCCTTTCTGGAGCTTCGCTATCTCAGTGATAAGCTTCATGAGATAGACCGGGAGACAGACCGCCTGATTGAGCTGATCGACCAGACGAGTGAGGGAATCCGGCAGTGCGGTGATGAGGCATCCGAGCTGGCAAAGAGCGTGACCGCAAGCCTGCGCAATATATCCGCTGCCAGCGGGTATCTCACGGGAACGGCAAATTTTCTCTGGTACATCTATAATCAGGAGCTGGGGGGCATCAATTCGGATCTGCAGCGTTTGAACGGAGACTTGAAGGATCAGGCCCAGGCGGGGGGAACAAAAGATGTTACCATAGATTTGGGTGATTCGGTCAGCAGCGGCGACTTCGGGGATATTACGGTCAAGGTGCCGGACAACACGGAAGGGTATCGCGCGGCTCTGCGCCGATTTGGGGAAAGCGCCACGGGGCATATGGGCAATATTGTTAATGTTACCGCGGAAAGAAACAGCGGCGTCACGGAAAATCTGGATCTGCTGAATCGGGAGATGCAGTCTGCTTCGGATAATCTGTTCAGACTTTCCGAGGTGCTGGAAGCGGGAATGGACCGGACAGGAGAGGATATAGACGCGGTTTCGGCCCAGATAAAAGTCCTGCGAAGATCCATCAGCGAGCTGCGGGACGATTTGTTCCGTTATGAGGGTATCAGCGTAACCGTGGCAGATGCTTCGGACGAGGCGGCGGGCAGCAGCTCGGGAGATCCGGGAGCGCTTCCCGGAGACGGTGCGGCCCCGGAGGGCTCCGGTGAAAACAACAATTCCTCCGCTCAGGAGGAAGCAATTTATGATACCGGCACATTCCAGCAGGGAAAGATTACGCTGTGTGTCAATCAGGGAAAGGTGGAGGCCGATACCAATGTGGGAGGCATTGCCGGCCAGATTGCCACAGAGTATGATTTTGACCCGGAGGACGACATTACGCTGTCCGGTGAGGAGAGCTTTAATATCGAGCAGACCATCAAGGCCGTGATCAGGGAGAGCCGCAATGAGGGTGAGATCCTGGGGAAAAAGGACTGCGTGGGCGGCATTGTGGGAAAGGCGGACTTTGGAGCCGTGATTTCCTGTGAATCCTACGGGAGAGTATCCAGCTCAAGCGGCAGCTATGTGGGCGGTATTGCCGGGATTTCCAGCTATGCGGTGAGAAGCTGTTTTGTCTTGGGAGAGCTGTCCGGTAAAAATTACGTGGGCGGCATCGCCGGAAAGGGCTGTGATATTTTTTACAGCTATGCCTGCCCAAGCCTGGAGCTGACGGGAGAGTGCTGCGGCTCCGTGGCAGGTACCCTGTCTGAGGAAGGTATACTGGCAGGAAATTATTATGCGGAGGGAAGCATTCCGGGCGTGGACTCGGTGGGCTATGAGGGCGGTGCAGCACCCCTGCCCTATGATGACTTCTGCAATATGGAGGGAGTGCCGGAGGAATTCCGGGAATTTTCCGTTCAGTATGTGGCGGAAGGGAAGGTACTGGCGGAGGTTAGATACCGGTATGACCAGATGCCCGATTTGTCCGACATAAGCCGGACGCCTCCGGAGAAAGAGGGATATTACGGCGTCTGGCCCGAGATAGATTTTGCGAGCGTAAGGGGCAGCGTGGTTTTGGAGGCACAGTACATCCCTTATGTATCTTCACTATCCAGCGCACAGACCCATGAAGAGAGCGGCAAGGCTCTTGTTCTGGTACAGGGACAGTTTCTGCCCGGTGCAGAAATTCAGCTGACGCCCACGGCGGAAGGATGGCAGCTTGTGGTAAAAAACGGCGACGGAAAGGGCCTGACCGCAGAGGAATATAAGGGACCTGTGACGGTGAGGGCCCTTGCGGAAAATCCAAAGGAGTCTGGGGTTGAGCTGTATGATGGGGGAGCCTGGAAGGCGGCGGAAAGCACCGTGGTGGGAAGCTACCTGGAATTTCAGACGGAGAGCTCCCGGATCTTTCGCATTGCAGCGGTCAAGAAGGACAATACCCTGCAGATTGCGGTGATTAGCGCTGTGGCGGCAGGAGCGGCGGTAATACTTATTATCGTTGTGGCCGCAAAGCAGATCAGGAAGCGGAAGAACCGCCGGAACAGGAAGGACGAAAATAGTTCAGCCCTGCAGCAAGACACGCCGCCTGAGGGCAGGAAGGATCAAAAGTAGAAAGGGCGGGGAAAAGAAAGATGGGGATAAGGAAAACGGCCGGGATCAGGGCGGTAATCTTTGATCTGGACGGCACCCTGATTGATACGGAAAAATATTACCGGGTCTTCTGGCCTAAGGCGCTGGCAGAGTTCGGATACCATATGACGGACCAACAGGCTTTGTTTATGCGCAGCCTGGGAAGGCCCTTTGCTCCCGCACAATTAAAGGCCTGGTTCGGGGAAGAGCTGGACTATGTAAAAGTACGTCAGCGAAGAAAGGAATTGATGGAGGAATGCCTGGAAAGAGAGGGCATTCAGCAGAAGCCGGGGGCGGTAAGTCTGTTGGAGCGTTTAAAAAAGGAAGGCATTGCCACGGCAGTGGCTACTGCCACGGACCCGGAACGAACGGCAAAGTATCTGGAGATCACCGGGCTGTCAGGCTATTTTGACAAGGTAATCAGCGCAGTGATGGTGCCGGAGGGAAAACCCTCGCCCCATATTTATCTTCATGCCTGTGAGCAGCTCGGAAGGAAGCCGGAGGAGTGCGTGGCGGTGGAGGATTCCCCTAACGGGGTACTTTCCGCTTATCGGGCGGGCTTACGGGTGATCCTGGTGCCGGACCAGACCCAGGCGGATGATGAAATCCGGAAATACCTGTATGCCGTGGCAGACAGCCTGGATAAGGTACATGGAAAAGTCTGCGAAATGTCAAGTACATCGTGTATATAAAAATCAATACACCAAAAATGTCCAAAAATAAAGAGGCTTTGGGGGGAGACTCTGAAAGTCTTTTATTAGTTCAACTGCTGTGCGGATGAAGACAATCTGTTATACCAAAAATTATCTTTCAGTTAAATGTAAATGTGAGGAAATAGAAGTCAGTCTGTATATTATGGAACAGTCATTTGCAGAATTTTTGGAATCAGTGGAAAAGTGTATGTAGATGTGTTAGAATTAGCAATTAAGAACGTATGAAAGCGTATATTGCATGAAAGCAGAGGAAGAAGATGTTAGATTGTATTATTGAACGTACAAAAAAATATATTAACGATATGCCTAAAAAAGAGCGCAAGAAATACGGTCAGTTTTTTACAAGTAAAGAAACTGCACGTTTTATGGCAGAGTTATATACTATCCCTGAAAATTTGTCTAAAGTTCGTATTTTAGATGCAGGGGCAGGATCCGGGATATTATCGTGTGCGCTTATAGAACGTTTAGAGCAGATGACTTTTGTTCAGACGATAGAATTAACCTGTTATGAAAATGATGATAATATTTTGGGATTGCTAAAGGAGAATTTGCATACTTGTCAGGCAAATTCTAAAAAAGATATACAAATTCATATTATCACAGAGAATTATATTACAAGCCAGTATTTGGACTTTAATCATATGTTAGGAGGGAATTTTCAACCTAAGAAATTTGATTTTGTAATTGGTAATCCGCCGTATATGAAGCTACCTAAAGATGCGCCGGAAGCAACGGCTGTGCCAGAGGTCCGTTATGGCGCACCCAATTTATATT
>CAZAMX010000193.1:0-5193 GCA_964486095.1 uncultured Acetatifactor sp.
TAAGCTTCTGATAACAAAGCTTAATAGGCATACTCAGTACATTCTGCACCATCAGAGAGCAAAAATTCCAGAATTTTCCATGAAAATACCGAAAATTCTTGTCGATGACCCTGGGAACAATCTGTGCCTCAGAAAATTCCTCGTTCAGCTCATCCGTATAGTAGATCACCTTATTCGGTTGTGTATTCCAGCGGCTTTCCGTAGAATTCCTCATAGATCCGACTCCAAACCTGATAGTTTTCCTGGCGCATGGCACTGACCTGCTCCCGCTCCGTCAACCCTCTCCTGGGGTAAATTGGCCTTTCAATGAACACCGTGTACTCCTGAATCAAAAAGCCGTCCGGCCCATATACGTCACTGTCCTCCATGGTGATGAAAATGGGCAGTATAGGGACCTGATTCTTCACCGCAAATTTAAAAGCGCCGTTCTTTAAAGGCTTAGGCTTCCTGTAATTCCACCATAGACTCTGCTCCGGATAGATCAGGATAAAATCTCCCCTCTGCAGGATTGCATCCACCGCCTTCAAAAAATTGTACATAGTCTTTTTATTCTGGCTCAAGGGCAGAGTATTGCAGTTCCGAAACAGAAAGCCGTAAAATCCGGGAAAATTGGTATAATTTCCCTCCCGTATCACCTTAAAGAGCTGCTTTTTGCCCTTGTGCTTCGATATGCGGAATAAATGCTCCACGGTAAAACAGTCAAAGGGGTTGAAATGGTTACAGGTAAGAATGGCCCCGGATTCCAGTCCGTTTAAGTATTCCATGCCCCGAATTTCCTTCAGGATCAGCTTTCCGTCCTTCATCAGTCCGTCCAGGAATTTCCCTGCCAGGGCGTAAGAAAGCTTTACCTTTGCCCTGCTGGAAGGCTTTACCCGCAGATAATCTATTTGGTCAGGCTCTAAGGGCAGGGTAGGCGGATCCTCTTCCGCATCCACATCAAACCTTCCCTCCCGCTCCAGCTGCTCGATTCTTGCAAGAACCGCCAATCTGTCCGGCGCCTTCTCCGGTATGGCATTTTCGGGCATGGCCGGTGATCCCGGCCTTCTCTTTCTGTCTGCTGCAGCCACAGTCTTTCTCACGCTTCTCTCCCTCATCTTTCCTGTTTTATCTTTACGCTGTTATACATAGCTATTTTCTGTTTTTTCTGTCGTCGCCCACACAGTCAGACTCTTTCCTCGCCAGCCTGACCAGCCTCTCGTGGGACTGGGCATCTTTTAAGCGGTCTTCCTCCGTAAAGTTTTCCCTGATACGCTGGATGTCATCAAAATATTCTGTCTCCTGCGCGTACATCCAGAAAAACTCCTTATATAAAATATCCTCGAAATGCCAAGGTTTAAAGGCCAGGTTATAATGAATCAGCTTGACGTTTTCCGTTTTGATCTTAGGATCCGCGATGGGCATCCTGTTCCAGACTCTCTCAAACAGCTTTACACGTCCCTTGCACAACCTGTTCAAATAATCCTGGTCCTGAGCCACCGCAAAGGTAATCCTGTCAAGAGAATAAATAAATTTCTCCTGAAATTTAAACTTCCGCATCTGGTCCAGATTCATCAGCAGAATACCGGCATTAAAGTAATTCTTATAGCTCGCCACTCCCACCACCTTTTCCGCATAGGTCTGAAATACCTCGTTAAACTGGATGACGTCATCCGGAGCTGCCGCCACCAGATTGTCACCCATATCCAGATTGTACAGCTTGGCAATATCATCCAGAATAACAATGTCGCTGTCAAGATACAGCACCTTATCATACTGAGGATACAGATTAGGCAGAAACAACCGGAAGTAGGTAGTTTTTGAATAATAATCCCTGGTATACAGCTTATCCTTTACCTTCTGAATATAATAGGTTAAATCAACAAACTCAATATCAACATTATCCCTCTCGTACTTGGAAATCCTTTTCTTGTTCCCCTCGGTAATATCCGTATTCAATACCTTAATCAGGTATGTATTCTCCGGAGAGGAATTGTCAATCAGGGACTGTATGGCCACCGCAAGAAAGGGGCAGTACCCATCATCCACTGCAAAAAAAATCGGAATTATCATTTTATCTCATCCTTTCCTACTATATTCTTCCTTCAGCCGTAAATATTCTTCAAGATCCTCATCAAAGGCGTGACAGTGCAGATATTTATGAATTTCCTCCACCTGCCACTGCTTATAGTTCTCCGTATGGGGATAGGGCCGAAACATCAGCCGCTTGCAAAAATGACACACCACCGTATCCTTTTTATTGAACTTAGACTGTTCGTTGTAAATTCTGGGAAGAAGCTTTTTCCTGGTGGTGGACTTAAAAATTGCTGACTGATCCGCAAATAAAAGCTTTTTTGTGCGAATCAGCTCTCTAGCCTTTTTTAACAGTCCGGTCTCCCTGATCCTTGCCATATTAAGCAGAAGCATTCCCGCGTTAAAATAATCCGGCCGAATCAGCCAGCAGCCATACTTTTCTTTAACCGCCGCATATTCATAATCTGTTACGTCAATATCCCAAAGCTGCTTAATATCATTTGCTATCATAATGTCAATATCCAGATACAACAGCTTATCCGGTATTTGGGGAATCAGATCGGCCAGCAGTCTTAACAGCGTGTAGGGGGTACAGTAAGCAGTCTCATTGACGCATTTATGAAATTCCTGCTCATATAATTCCGTCACATCCAGCTTCTCTACCAGACTTCCCGGACTTTTTTTTCTAACCACACTGTTCAGAAAATCAATCTGCCTGTCCGTAATGGCGGTAAAATCCTCTCGTACTCTGGTCAGCTCCATGGTCATCACAAATACATGGACCGTCTCTTTGGTCCTGTTGGTCATGGAGATCAACTGTGTCAGCGCCCCGTCAAAGACCTTTTCATTTCCGCACAACAAAATATTTATCATAAGCGTCTACTCCATAATGCTGTAGGACATATACTCATATATTCAAATCGTTTCATTCCGCTTCCACTCCTGATCTTCCTGACATAGACATCCCTTCGGGGAGTCAGTATCAGATGGATTATAGCATATTCTCACGGAAAAAAAAACAGAATTTTTACCCCATCAGCTCCAGATTACATGGTTTTTAAAACTATGTCAAGTAGTTTATTGCTTTTTATTGCCTGTCATACAAAAAGGGCGCCCCTAATGGGACGCCCCGGACAACCATACAATCGTCGGCTTACATCATACCGCCCATGCCGCCTCCGGCGGGCATTGCGGGAGTTTCTTCCTTTATATTTGCCACAACGCTCTCGGTGGTCAGCAATGTGCTTGCCACACTGGTAGCATTCTGCAGCGCACTTCTGGTAACCTTGGCAGGATCCAGGATCCCCGCCTTTACCATATCAACATACTCTTCCTTCAAAACGTCGAAGCCAACGCCCTCTGCGGACTCTCTCACCTTATTGATGATGACGCTGCCCTCCAGACCTGCGTTTGCGGCAATGTGGAACAGAGGAGCCTCCAGCGCCTTCAGCACCAGCTGAGCACCTGTCTTCTCGTCGCCGTCCAAAGTCTCAGCCAGCTTTGCAACCTCTTTGGAAGCGTGGATATAGGCTGCACCGCCGCCGCAGATGATGCCTTCCTCCACGGCTGCTCTGGTAGCTGCCAACGCATCTTCCATGCGGAGCTTTGCCTCCTTCATTTCGGTCTCGGTTGCCGCGCCCACACGAATTACGGCAACACCGCCTGCCAGCTTCGCAAGCCTCTCCTGCAGCTTCTCCCTGTCAAAGTCGGATGTGGTTTCTTCAATCTGTTTCTTAAGCTGGGCAATCCTTGCCTGAATCTCGCCCTTGTCGCCCTCGCCGTCAACGATGACCGTATTCTCCTTCTGCACCTTTACGCTCTTGGCATGGCCCAGCATATCCATGGTGGTATCCTTCAGCTCATAGCCCAGATCGGAGCTGATTACCGTACCGCCTGTAAGAATTGCAATATCCTGCAGCATATCCTTTCTTCTGTCGCCGTAGCCGGGAGCCTTGACAGCTACCACATTAAAGGTGCCGCGAAGCTTATTGACAATCAGGGTGGTCAGCGCCTCACCCTCAACATCCTCGGCAATAATCAACAGCTTTGCGCCGGACTGTACCACCTGCTCCAGCAGCGGCAGAATCTCCTGAATATTGGAAATCTTTTTATCCGTGATCAAAATATGAGGATTGTCCAGAGTTGCCTCCATCTTGTCCATGTCGGTTGCCATGTATGCGGAGATATATCCTCTGTCAAACTGCATACCTTCCACCAAGTCAAGCTCAGTCTGCATGGTCTTGGATTCCTCGATAGTGATAACGCCGTCTCCGCTTACCTTTTCCATAGCGTCCGCAACCAGCTGGCCTACTCCCTCATCTCCTGCGGAGATAGCGGCAACACGGGCAATATGCTCCTTGCCGTTCACCTTCTGGCTCATACCGGAAATTGCCTTTACTGCACAATCCGTAGCCTTCTTCATGCCCTTTCTTAAGATAATGGGATTTGCACCCGCCGCCAGATTCTTCATACCTGCATTCACCATTGCCTGTGCGAGAACGGTAGCGGTAGTGGTGCCGTCTCCGGCAACATCATTGGTTTTGGTAGCCACTTCTTTTACCAGCTGTGCGCCCATGTTCTCAAACGCGTCCTCCAGCTCGATCTCCTTGGCGATTGTCACGCCGTCGTTGGTAATCAGCGGTGCGCCGAAGGATTTATCCAGCACAACATTTCTTCCTTTGGGTCCCAACGTTACCCTAACGGTGTCTGCCAGCTGATTGACACCAAGCTCTAAAGCTGCACGGGCTTCCGCACCGTATTTAATTTCCTTTGCCATTTTAATCTTGCCTCCGTTTTCAATTTTTCTTTTTTTGCGTTTCCTGCGCCGTTTAAGGCTCATATCCGCTTCATAGGAATTTCTTCTGATTCTGCGCGGCTTTCATCATCCGGCTATACTCGCCAGAATGTAGCTCTGCATTACAATGATATAATCATCCTCGTCCAGCTTCACTTCCTTGCCGTCCACCACGCCTCCGGGTCCAACTGCCTCCACTTCAGCCTGCTGGGGCTTTTCTTTATTCTGTCCGGGCAGAACGATACCGGACTTGGTGGTTTCTTCCGCAACCAGCTGCTTTAATACGACTCTGTCGCCTAAGGGTACTAACTTCATAGTGATGCCTCCTTATATCATGTTTGGTTTATTTTGTTAGCACTCATTTGCTTCGAGTGCTAATCATCAAAACA
>CAZAMX010000194.1:0-5164 GCA_964486095.1 uncultured Acetatifactor sp.
AATCAATAAGCGCGTTCCAAAAACTGATAGCCTGAGAATTTTGTATTGATAATCCAAACTTTGCACAAAAAAACGCAGAGGTAATAAAGCATTTATCAAAGCGCAGACGTTTTATCATTTCAATGGCAAATGCGTCATAACATTTTCCTTTGTCGTCCATTTCACCGCCAAGAAGAATAACAGAAATATTATCTCTTTTTCTCAATTCTTCTGCAATAACAATGGAGTTAGTCACAACACGGATTCTCAAATCTTCCGGCAGGCTCTGTGCCATGAAGTAACCGACAGTAGCCGAAGTGATAAACACTACATCGCCCGGCTTAATCATTGTTACGGCTCTTTTGGCTATTGCCATATAATTAGGCTTTATTTCGGTAATATCTCTTCCCGTTATTTTGGGAGGCTTCCCTGACGCTACCTGGCGAACAGGAATAGCTCCGCCATGTGTTTTTTTAAGAAGCCCTTGTTCATCAAGAAGCCTTAAATCTCTGCGGGCGGATTCTACTTAAATATTGAATTTTTGGGTTATTTCATCAACTGAAATCCTTTCGTTTTGTTTCAGCATATTCAATATTGCCTGATGTCTTTCTTCAATGAACATAAATATACCTCTATTTTCATGCTTTTTAGTAGTAGTAAGTGGCGCCTCTGTTACTGATCGTTAATATTATATGCCACATGTTGCTGATTGTCAAGCCGTAACTTTAATATTCAGTAATAAAAGTTAATATCCGGTAACAAAATGGTACTTTTGCTGCTGAATTTGTCTGTTTTTTGAAGACACCATTTAGTCACATAGTTATCCGCACCAAATGACATCTCCTTTCCCTTCGGGATATTTCAACTTGGATCCCGTAACTACATATATAACCTCAGCTGCCTGTCTTTCCATGTGTTGAAATCTTATGTCTCCATTACAACCGTATTCAGCGTTTGTCTATCTTTAGAATACTTGATGTAAAGCATCACTTCCCGTAGGTTCGAGAGGAATTCGTTGATTTTATCATCTGACATCTCCCTTGGAGCAATCAGGTTTACATGGTAGCCTGGTGCATGGGCAAGAATTACGCCGTCAACACTTGAATACATTTCTTTCAGGGAGAGCGGCGCATCCCAACTGTCTGAGCCAAAATATATCACAAGGGTAATCACAGGAATAAGGCGATCTGTCTTCCAGAAACCGCTTAGAAATTCACCGTTTGTTGGTGCTCCTTTTTCTTGTAGATTATCTGGCTGTAATCAGTGGTACCTGGAATTGCACCCAACCTTATGGCTCCGTTACAGGAGGGTTAGATGGATTTAAAACAGAGTACCAAGTTCCCTCAATTAAAAGATAACATTGATTTGGTCCGCTGATAACATAAGAAAAACCCGGATCGTCTCCCTCCGTCAAGGTAAAATTGTAGATTTCTCCACCATTGCAGTCACCGGGAGATTGCCTTGCTTCATATTCAAGAAGTTCACATTCAAGTTTGGAGGCCCAGTCTCTCAGGTTATCAACATCTTCTCCCTCTGCTGCCCATTGAGTAGATTTTCCGCCGCGATGGTGCTGAATATCCACTTTGGTTACATAATCGCTTATAACGGCAGGAGTCAGCCTGTCAGAATCTGCCGCTTGAGTACAACCTGCTAAACTAAATGCAGAGATTAAGGCAGCCATCAGTACTATCCATTTTTTCATATGAGTTCCGCCTCCTAAATGATGCTTTTAATTATTACAGACGTAAAATAAGTTCTGATGCTTCGCATTGAAGTTGTATTTTATGTTTCATCATATAATATTTATTTGTCTATTTCAATGAAATAGGAGGGAGGTGCCGATATGATTTTTATTTTTGTCTAAAATAACTAAATATGAGGAACTGCTTTTGTTGATTACGAAAGTTGACATCCGAGCAGGTACTGATTATAATTAGCTTAACTGGTTAAGTAATTGACGGAACCTGTTTTTTTACAGCAGTTCAGCCATGAAACAAGTCATTGTCATACAGGCAGCAGAAGCTTAGTAAGCGGTACGGCCTGTTGGGGATATGAAGCTGAGCTGCTATTATTTTCCCTCGTGCTTAACTGGTTAAGTAACAGAAACTTTTACATTTAAGGGAGGTTAAGTATGAAGAAAAAAATGTTAAGTATGGCATTGGCAGCAGCTATGGTTTTTTCATTGGCAGCTTGCGGAAATGAGGGGAAAGAGGGGAGCAGCGGCACGGGAACCGAGCAGAGCAGCAATCAGGAAGCCGGGCAAAGCGGCAAGGACAGCGCAGGGCAGAATGACGGCGATTCCCAAGCGGCATCCCACAAGGTGACCTTTTATGATTCGGACGGAACCACGGTGCTGTCTGAGGAAGAGGTAGCAGACGGGGCTTCACCCACGGAGTATACCCCGGAAAAGGAGGGGCAGGTATTCATGGGCTGGTTTGCAACACCGTCCATGGGCCATGGGTTTGATTTTTCACAGCCTGTCACGGAGGATACTTCGGTGTTTGCAGGTTTCATGGAGAACAAGGAGGACACGAGAACATTTGCTATCCTGGGAAGCGGCAAAAGCCCGCTGTTGTCCGTATCCAGCTGGGGCAAGGTAATCAATGACGAGCATTATATGACGAAGACAGAGGGCGAAAATGTTTATACCATCACGGTGGACCTCTGCGAGGGCGACGAATTCCAGTTTGCCATTGACACCGCCTGGAGCAATCAGCGGGGCGGAGGCTATCTGGAGACGACGGAAGCAGACGGCGTCGAATGTTTTAGTGTGTCGGGGGGACTTTCCGACAGCACGAAAAAGGCAAATATTAAGTGCCAGCGGGACGGTAACTATACCTTCACATTGACCACTTATCCCGGTGCAGACGTATATGATACGGCAAACAGCTATTATACCGAAGAGACAAAGGAAAATTATAATTCCAATCCCTATGACAAAATCACCTTTACTTACAACGGGGAGATCCAGGCACAGATGGGAGAGCTGACAACCACCTATTACATCAAAGGGGCCAAGGTTACCGAATGGCAGGATAAATATGACGAACAGTATCAGTTTACGGAAGAGAACGGGATTCATACTTTGGTAATTGATCTGGAGGAAGGGGATGAATTCCTGATGACAACTCTGGTGACTACGGCAGACGGCTCATCTTCTGTGGGAAATGAGTATGTCCGTTACAGCAACATTACGGATGAGGCATCCCTTGCCTTTGTAGACGGTACGGAAAGCTATAATATCGTGGCAAAGGCGGCGGGCACCTATACTTTTACTTACGATCCGGCTACCACTCAGTTGACAGTGGGATTTGCAGAAAAATAATGTTAAGCGGCAGGAACATGTCAGACAAACAGATTATGTTCACAGCCGGGAACACGGTTTACGGCCAGTTCAAAGCAGGCAAAAACCTGCTCCATTTTATCTTTCAGGCTGCCTGCGGCATAAAAGCCGCGGGGGCCTGCCATGGAAGCCAGGGACTGCTGACTGTAGAGAATGTTTCCGGAGAAGGGGATGGTCTCTGCAGCGGGGCGGGAGGCATCTTCGGGAATAAAGATGACTGAGGGGAAGGTGCTCTGGATTAGCCGGCTTATCTCCGTGTTATTGGGAGCAAGACAAAGATAGCGGTAATCCTCACCGCCGAAATGTTCCGAGGCTTTTGTTTTTAATCCCGCATAGTCCGTGCATACCTGAAAAAAGATCGGCAAAGGTATGAGGCTGTCAATGGCAATCAGGGGAATCAGATTATTGTCACCCACGCGGTTAAAGAAGTCCGTGTCGGTGTCATAGCAGAGAATGGCGTCCGCATAATCAATTCTGGCAATGCTGTCTTCGCTCTGCAGCAGGAGATGGTAGCCGTGGGATTGAAGCACCGCAGTCAGGGCATCCGCAACGGCAAGCTGCTCCGAGCGCTTGTAGAGAGATTCCTCCCGGCGCAGAATGAGGGCAATATTATAGGTTTTATTAGTGGCGAGAGATTTTGCGGAGGCGTTGGGCCTTTAATCCAACAGATTGACGATCTGCCATACCTTCTTTTTGGTTTCATCGCTGATGCGCTGATCCTCCCGGTGGTTGATCACATAGGACACGGTGGCTACGGACACACCTGCCTGCCTGGCAATATCTCGAATGGTATATTTTTTGCTCATAGCTTATTTATATACTGCGTGTCGGCTTTTGTCAATGCGGGCGGCAAAAATAACGTAAAAGGAGACAGTATGAACGAACAGGCAATTTTACATATACCGGATTCCCGATATTGCTTTCCGGTTTCGGAAAGAGAGGTGGTATTGCGGCTTCGGGTGGACAGAAGAGATCCGCTGGATGAGGTTTGGGTGATATATGAAAACAAGTATGTCATTCAGATGCGTCAGCTCTGTGAAAGGATGGAGAGGAAGTATGAAGACAGGCTTTTTGCCTGGTATGAGGTGAAGCTTAAGCTGGAGGACGTGCGCTTCAGTTATATTTTTATGCTGAAAGAGCAGGGAAAGGAGCAGTATTATTCGGAGGATGGGTTGAGCGGCACCTATGATTTTTCTCTGGCTTATTTTAATTTCTTTCAGCTTCCCTATATCAATTCGGCGGATATACACAGAGAAGTACCCTGGATGAGAAGCGCGGTATTTTACGAAATTTTTGTGGAGCGTTTTTGCCGGGGAATGGAAGAAAAAGATGACACTTATGTCAATATGGAATGGGGGGAGAAGCCTCATCCAAAGAGCTTTGCCGGGGGAGACATTCCCGGCATTACAAAGAAGCTGGACTATATCAAGGGGCTGGGCGTAAATGCCCTGTATCTTACCCCGGTTTTCAGTTCCATCTCCAACCATAAGTATGATATTTCTGATTATGGCACCATAGACTGTCATTTTGGCACCAATGAGGATTTTGGCAGGCTGGTAAAGGAGGCTCATGCAAAAGGAATTCGGGTGGTGCTGGACGCGGTGTTTAATCACTGCAGCGAGAAGCTGGTTCAATTTCAGGACGTGGTGAAACGGGGGAAGGACTCGCCCTATTTCGACTGGTTTATCATCCGGGGGGAAAAGCCTGAGAAGAAGCCGCTCAATTACGAGGTGTTTGCTTATTGCGATTATATGCCCAAGTTTAATACCTCCAACCCGCAGGTACAGGAATATTTGCTTGATATAGGGGTATCCTGGATCGAAAAGTACGATATAGACGGCT
>CAZAMX010000195.1:0-5151 GCA_964486095.1 uncultured Acetatifactor sp.
AACATTGCAAACATGTGCTGCAGCCCCAGCACCGCAACCTTTGGCGCGCCAAGGACCCTGGCATCATAGATGCCGCTCTCACCGAGAGCCGATTTCTTCTTGCTCATGAACTCATCCTCCTGTGATTTTCTCCCGGTCTCTCCCCTCTCGAAAAGCCGACCCATAGATTATTTTCTCGCACAATGAGGCCGCGGAAACGGCCTCATTGCACTTTCTTTTCTATGATAAGCTTTCACCTAAGATGCGTCAAGAAAAATCTTATTGATTTTCATCCAGATACAGCTGAACGCGGCTGTGAATAATCCCGGCGACTTCTTCCGCGCTCTTGTCACCGTTTATATAAGCCTCCGCTTCCTCCCAGACAATGGATTTTATAAAATCCTCTTCTGCAATGACCGGAGACGGAACACAGCTTTCCAGAAACGCTGCGTAATCGTCAAAGGTGGTGGTGCCGTCTTCCTTTATTCTCAGCTCCTGATCTTTCCAGTAAGCTTTTCTTTCTCCGTCTTCTTCTCTGTACTCTATATCCTCCGAGGATATTTTCAGTATAGATCTCTCGGAAATCATCCAATTGGAATCCTGCATTTCTTCCCCCAGCAAATACTCGAAAAAGGCGGCTACCGCCTCCGGATCGGACACCTTCCGATTCACTGCCAGAACTCCACCGCAGCTTAAATAATTTCCATTTCCCGCAATGCTTGGAAGCCCCACCACACAGTAATCCTCTCCATACTGATCATATAATTCGTTAATACTGCCTATTCCCAGATCAACCAGACACATCGGACATCCGCCTGTACCCAGCCAGGTTTCCTGATTCCAGGGAATACCGCTGCCGGCTTTCACCACATGCAGCAGCCTGATAAAATGATCGCTGTCAAAATAACTTTTCCCCGTTTCCCAGTCAACCAAAGAAGAATCCATCAGCCCAAAGCCGGTCAGCAGCTTTATCGCTGCCTGCGGCGCAAAGCCTAACGCTCCCTGACACATGACCCCGGTAAACTCTCCCGTATCCATCAGGTCAAGCACATCCTCCAGTGTCCAGGTATCCTGATCCCAAATGCTTCTCAAGGTTACTGCCGTGGTTGTTCTCACTGCCGGAGCCAGTCCCGCCAGGGTATTATTCACCGTTCCCATTTCAATCACATTGGGAAGTATTTTGTTTAAAGCCTCTTCCGAAAGCACACTCCTTAAGTCCAATAGATACCCCTGTTTCTGCAGCAGCCTCATATCCCGCAAGGACACCAGCATAATATCCGGGCCCCCGCCAGCCGCCAGCTCCGCAAAAATTCTGGTCCGATAATCCTCCAGATAGGAACCGTCAAATCCCGACTGGTAATTCACCCGGTCCGCATTTTCATAGGTTTCATATACAAAGCCGATATTCCTGTATTTACGGGACATTGCGCCGGCAGCGCTCTTCCCGTCAAACCTTGTTACCCCCGGCTGCACCAGACTGACAATCCGTATGACATCTCCGGACTCCGGCTCTTCCGCAGACAATGCTACCAGCCAGTCCTCCGTTTCCTCGTTAACTGTCCCATACATTCTTAAAACGGGCGGCTGATCTTCCCGAAGCACCAACATGGTACGGTATATCCTTGAGATGCAGTCCTGATCAAAATGGTATACCAACGTCCTGTCACCGGTAGAAATATCCCATTTGACAATCCCCTCCCAGGCCTCATAATAAATATTGCTGCCCTGAACGCCGTACACTGATTCGATCGGATAGCTCTCAAAGCTGCTTATTAAATGATCCTTCTTTTGTTCCGTATCAAACCACACCAGCCGGCAGACTTTTTCCTCACTGTTGTATATGGGGAAAATCAGCTCTCCCGAAGGCATGGAAAAGGGAGCCCTGATATTGTCGCCCTCTTCGCCCTGATACTCCATCAGCAGACTGCCATCCCTGCCAAAAATATACAGCTTCCGCCACCTGCTGTCCCGGGTATAAATATTTTCTTCCGTATCGCATATACATTCATAGCACAGCTGATCCGCTATGCCCTGCTCCTGACAGGCCGGCAGAACGTCCATGACCCGTGTCTGCTCTCCCAAGTCGGAATAAACGATCTTATTCACCTGCTCCTGCGTATCCAGAATGCGGAATACATACTTCCCCGGCTCTACCACATACATGCTGGCAATAAATCCATTGCCGACTCCCAGCTGCTCCCTGTCCAGCTCTGTAACGAAAGATTCCCCGGATGAAACGTCATAGATCTCCAGAATGTCCCTGCCTCTTCCCGCATCCTCTTCCTGCAAAAAAACGTAACAAAGCCTGTAAATTCTCTCTCCCAGAACGATTGCATTTCTTTCACCCGGCTTCTCTTCCGTGGACGGATCATAGCGGATGTCCTCATGCGGCCATCTGTCATACCTGGCTGCCCACAGAGCTGTTTCTTCCCCCACCTTATCCGAAACGGGAAGGCCAGTTGCTTTCCAGCTCTCATCGGCAGGTGTTTCCGCTTTTCCAGACATCTCGGTATTTTCTGATGCCAGATCGCTGTCTGTGGGAACTTTCTCTTTTCCGCAGCCTCCCAGACAAAGTAAACCTGCCAGACACAAATATAGGATTCCCCGCCAATGATGCTTCCGCATAAACATACTCCTCTCCATTTTTCGGTAAGCTGTCTGCACAGTATGCGCTAGAACTCTTTGTTGATTCTGTTTTTTGCTGATTAATAAAACACAGGAGATTACAAGTAATAACCCAAGCATTTGTCAACGATTTTCATCCAGATACAGCTGAACGCGGCTGTGGATAATCCCGGCGACTTCTTCCGCGCTCTTATCACCGTTTATATAAGCCTCCGCTTCCTCCAGAACAATGGACTTTATAAAATCTTCGCCCTCAATCAGGGGATAAGGGACACAGCTTTCCAGAAACGCTGCGTAATCGTCAAAGGTGGTGGTGCCGTCTTCCTTTATTCTCAGCTCCTGATCTTTCCAGTAAGCTTTTCTTTCATCCCCCTCTTCCCTGTATTCTATATCCTCCGAAGAAATTTTCAATACAGATCCGTTCAGAAGACCTACATTCTGAAATTCATCCCTTAACAGACACTCAAAAAAAGCAGCTATCGCCTCCATATTTGTCGCTGTTCTGCTTATCACCATTACACCCTCGCAGCTTAGATAATTACTGTTTCCCGCATTGGATGGCAGACCCACTAAACAGTATGCCTCGCCGTATTGGTCATAAAGCTCGTTGAAATCTTTTATATTCAGGCCCCCCCGCTTCATCAGGCATCCGCCTGCTCCCAACTGTGGTTCCTGACCGGGAGCAGCGCCACTGTAGTTTTTTGCCATATACAGCATTCGCATAAAAAGTTCACTGTTAAACCTGCTTTCACCTGTTTCCCAATCAATTAATATGAAATCATCCAGCCCAATCTCTGTCAATATTCCTATCACTATTTCAGCGTCATAACTCATATTCATCTGACAAAAGGCTCCCGCGAATCCCTGGCAAAAAAGCGTCGAAAATTCCCCGGAATCCATCAGGCCAAATACATCCTCCAACGTCCACGTATCCTGATTCCATATACTTTTTAATGTTACTGCCGTATTTGTTCTCATCAGCGGGGCCAGTCCTGCCAGAGTTTCGTTTACCGTTCCCATCTCAAGCACACCGGGAAGAATCCGATTTAAATATTCTTTAGACAACACACTCCTGAGATCCAACAGATACCCCTGGTCCTGCAGCAGCTTCATATCCTGCCGGGATACAAATAGAATATCCGGACCATCTCCTGCTGCCATCTCCGCCAGAATCCTGTTTCGATAATCTTCCTGGCCTGACTTTTCAAATGTCTCATATACATAGGTGTGATCCACATATTTACGGGACGCAGCAGCAGCGCAGCTTTTCACGTCAAAACTGGTATCTATTAAGCTGACAACCCGAATGGCCGCCTCCGGTTTTACCTCTTCTTCCGACAATGACACCAGCCAGTCCTCTTCCTCTTCATTCACTGTCCCATACATCCTCAGGACAGGAGAGCCTTCCTCCCGCAGCACCAGCATGGTACGGTATAACCTTGAGATGCAGTACTGATCGAAAGGATATACCAACGTCCTCTCACCGGAAGAAATATTCCATTTGACAATCCCTTCCCAGGCTTCATAATAAATATCACTGCCCTGAACGCCGTACACCGATTCGATCGGATAGCTCTCAAAACTGCTTATGATATGGTCCTTCTTTTGTTCCGTATCAAACCAGACCAGCCGGCAGACCTTTTCCTCACTGTTATATACGGGAAAAATCAGCTCTCCCGAGGGCATGGAAAAGGGCTGCCTGATACTGTCACCCCGTTTCCCTTTATATTCCATGAGCAGGCCGCCGGCCCTGTCTAAAATATACAGGTCCCGGCACTTGCTGTCTCTGGTATAAATATTTCCTGCTTCATCACATATACATTCATAACAGAGCTGACCTGCAATTCCCTTCTCCTGATAAGCAGGCTGGGCATCTACAATCTGTGTTCTGTTTCCCAGATCGGTGTATACAATCTTATTGATCTGCTCCTGCTCGTTTAAAACGCGGAATACATATTCTCCCTGTTTTGTCACAAACATACTGACGATAGAACCGTTGCCTGCATCAAACTTTTTGCTGTCTATCTCAATCAGGGAAGACTGCCCTGCAGACACGTCATAAATCTCCAGCAGGTTTCTGCCTCTTTCCTCTTCCCCTTCCTGCGGATAGACACAGCAAAGCCTGTAAATCTGCTCTCCCCTGACCATTGCCAGCCTTTCATAAATTGACTCGTCAGAAGGATCATAGCCGACACCCTCATGCTGCCACCTGTCATATTCCGCTGCCCATAAAGCCGTCTCTTCTCCTACCTGATCTGTAACCTGAAACCCCGTTACTTTCCAACCGTCATCGGCAGGCGTCTTTGATACTTCTTCACTCTCCGGAACCTGACTGTCTGCAGACACCTTCTTACGTCCACAGCCTCCCACAAACAGCAGGCATAAAAAACACAAACATATGATTTCCCACCGACGACGTGTCCACATAGACATACTCCCTTCTGATGCTCAAACAAGCCACATATACTCATTTTTACCAACACTTTATTGATACTGCATTACCATTTCTATAAAAAATACAGGGGATTTCCGCTGAAAAATTATTTA
>CAZAMX010000196.1:0-544 GCA_964486095.1 uncultured Acetatifactor sp.
GGCTTCACTCCGTCGGACCCAAGATAAGGGTTCACCGTGGCAAAATCCTCATCAAATCCCGCATACATCCTGCTTCCCACCTGGACTCTGCCCAAATGGCCCACCGCATAAGCCTCCGAAGTGGAACCGATGTCCCCCCTCTTCACGTCTCCGATCACCACCAGGCCTTTTTCCCGGCAATAATCGACCGTCCTCTTAAAGACAATCATTCCGGGAATACCGAACTGCTCATACATGTATATCTGCGGCTTCACTGCAGGAATCAGGTCATACACCGCGTCCACAATCCCCTTATTATACTGCCAGACAGCCTCCGCCGCCCCCTCCAGGGTCTCGCCGTATTCCTGAAAAGCCTGCTGCTTAATCTGCTCCGGCACATATTTCAGCATGGGATCCAATCCCACTACAATGGGAGCATTGGTCTCCTTTATTTTAGAAATCAATCTGTTTATCATACTAATCCCCCATGCCGCCTTTGGCGGCTCAAATAAGTAGAAAAACGCTGTCCTTAGCGTTTTTCCTATGTGAAACTTAATACTTCTTA
>CAZAMX010000196.1:554-5138 GCA_964486095.1 uncultured Acetatifactor sp.
GCAGTGTTTTTGCTGCCTTAGAAGTATTTTTCACACTAATACCCCATTCATCAGCTCCGCATATTTTTTAATATTGGAAGCATTGACATATTTTTTCTGGCTGTCCCCGTTCACCACCACCAGCGTAGGCGCCTGCATCACGCCATAACGGCCGGCCAGCTCCATATTTTCCTCCGCGTCAATCGTCACGTAATGAATACCCTTCAAATATTCCTTCGCCAGTTTGCAGTTAGGGCAGGTCTTCGTGGTAAACAAATACCTCACATCCTTAGGCGGCTCCACCTCCACCTGAGGATCCTCTCCAAAATTGGACAGGGTCACAACGCTTCTGACAGGACGCTTTAACACGGAATGTTCAATGTCATATTCCGTGCGGTTTGCATACTCCTGCAGCTTGCCGTCGTTCCAGTTTTGCACAGGACGGTAATATCCTGTAATCCGGCTGTAAACCTCTGTTTTCTCCCCGCAATGAGGGCAGGTCTTCACCTCTCCTGCAAGATAACCATGGGTTTTGCAGATCGAATAAGTGGGTGAAAGGGTATAGTAAGGCAGCCTGTAATTCTCGGCAATCTTCCTTACCAGGGAGGCTGCCGCCTTCCAGTCAGGAAGCTTCTCCCCTAAAAACGCATGGAATACGGTTCCCGAGGTATACAGGGTCTGCAGCTCATCCTGAATATCCAGAGCGTCAAATATATCAGTGGTATAATCCACGGGCAAATGGGAGGAATTGGTATAATAAGGCGTATCTCCCGGCTTTCCCGCAGTTTTGATAGCAGGCCAGCGCTTCCTGTCATGCTTGGCCAGCCGGTATGTGGTACTCTCCGCAGGAGTTGCCTCCAGATTATACAGGTCGCCGTACTGTTCCTGATAGTCCGAAAGACGATTCCGCATATGATTCAGTACCTTTTTGGCAAACTCCTGCGTCTTCTCATTGGTCATATCGCCCCTGAGCCAGTTGGCATTCAGGCCCACCTCGTTCATTCCGATGAGGCCGATGGTAGAAAAATGATTGTCAAAGGAGCCCAGATAGCGCTTTGTATACGGATACAGTCCTTCCTCCAGCAGCTTGGAAATAACGCCTCGCTTGATCTTCAGGGAACGGGCCGCCACATCCATCATGTGATTTAACCTGACAAAAAAGTCATCCTCACAGGAGGACAAATATGCGATCCGGGGCAGATTGATGGTGACAACGCCCACGCTGCCCGTGCTTTCGCCGGAGCCGAAAAATCCGCCCGTCTTTTTCCTCAGTTCTCTTAAGTCCAAACGCAGACGGCAGCACATACTGCGCACGTCGCTGGGCTGCATGTCGGAATTGATATAATTGGAAAAGTATGGTGTCCCGTACTTTGCGGTCATCTCAAACAAAAGCCTGTTGTTTTCCGTGTCAGACCAATCGAAATCCCTGGTGATGGAATAGGTGGGAATCGGATACTGAAACCCTCTGCCGTTGGCATCACCCTCGATCATGGTCTCAATAAAGGCCCTGTTGACCATATCCATCTCCGGCTTACAGTCCTTATACTTAAAGTCCATCTCCTGTCCGCCCACAATGGCCGGCAGCTCCGCCAGATCATCCGGTACGGTCCAGTCCAGGGTAATGTTGGAGAAGGGCGCCTGAGTCCCCCAGCGGCTGGGCGTGTTCACCCCGTAAACAAACGCCTCGATACATTTCTTTACTTCGTCGTAGCTTAAACCGTCCACCTTCACAAAGGGGGCAAGATAGGTATCAAAGGAAGAAAATGCCTGAGCTCCCGCCCATTCGTTCTGCATAATACCAAGAAAATTCACCATCTGGTTACAGAGTACGGAAAGATGCCTTGCAGGTGCGGAGGTAATCTTGCCCGTAATTCCTCCCAGCCCCTCCGTGATCAGCTGCTTTAAGGACCATCCTGCGCAGTACCCGGTGAGCATGGAAAGGTCATGAATATGAATATCCGCATTTCTGTGGGCTTCGGCAATTTCCTCGTCATAAATCTCGGAGAGCCAGTAATTGGCGGTAACCGCCCCGGAATTGCTTAAAATCAGGCCGCCTACCGAATAAGTAACGGTAGAGTTTTCCTTGACGCGCCAGTCCTCTACCTTTACATAGCCGTTTACCACCTCTTTATAATCCAGGATCGTGGAGGTCATAGTGCGCATCTTCTCCCGCTGCTTGCGGTACAGGATATAAGCCTTCGCCACTTCCTCGTAGCCGGCCTGTCCCAGAACACGCTCCACACTGTCCTGAATATCCTCCACATGGACTCCGCCGTTTCTTACCTTACTCTGAAAATCAGCCGTCACCCGCAATGCCAGCAGATCAATAATGTCGTTGGTATAGCTCATCTGTGTGGCATGAAATGCCTTCATGATGGCATCGCCTATCTTCGTCAGCGTAAAGTCAGCTTTTTCCCCGTTTCTCCTGATAACCTGCATAAAAACCCCTCCTGCGTATCTTCGCCGCAAAGCCGCGTATGTCTATTATAACAGTACGAAGATCACAAGTCAATGAAATATACAAGATATGGTGGTATATTTTTCAAGCAGGGGAAAATATTGTGTTGAAAACAGGCTACCGCGTTGAAAGAAAGTCATACTCCCTGCGGGCCTGCTGGTCGTCCGGATAGTTTTTGATATAATTGTTGATCAGCACATAAGCTTTCTCATACTCTCCCAAATATTCATAAGCCGCAATTTCATTAAAAGCCAGGGTCTGCATCATGGCACCGTTTCCCAGCTGCATACCCGCCTGAAATGCCTCCAGCGCCTTATTGTATTCGCCCTTTGCCATCTCGCACAGCCCCAGCTGATTGTAAACCTCAGCATTTTCTTCGTATTGTCCGAGATAGCTGCTGTACACGCTGGACGCATAATTATAATCCCCGGTGGCCTCGTAGGCGCGCCCCAGGTAAAGATAACTTTCCGCACTGCCCTCGCTGCGGGCCTCTTCCAGTACAAGACAGGCCTTCTGGTATTCGCCCTGATAGTAATAAATACGCCCTCTGGAGAAATTATCCATCTTTTTGTCCCCGGCCGCCAATGCTGTCTGCAAATACTCCTGCCCATCCTCCTTGTGGCCGAAATACGCCAGAATCTCATAAATTTCGATCAGCCGGTCATAATTTTTCGCATCCATGGAAAGCACCTTGTCGAAATCTTCTTTTGCTTCCTGGAAATGTCCCAGATTCATGCGCACGTTTCCCCGCAGGAAATATGCGTCCGTCTCTTCCGGCCGCAGATCCAAAATTGCATTATAGGTTTCCTCCGCCTCACTATACCGTTCATCCTTGGTATATGCGGCGGCAAGATAATAATTGATGTCAAAATCTATGTTCTGGATAAAACCGTTGCTGTAAGCCAGCGAACGCAGAAAGGCCTCTGCCGCCTGGCCGTAATCCGTAAGGCCCATATAGGCAATCCCTCTGGAGCGCTCGATCAGCCTTTTATTTTCCCCGGCTTCCTCCGCCGCTTCCAGCTCCGCCAGCGCTCCTTCATAGTCCAGGTTCTGGATCAGCTGTGTGGCGTTTGCCGTTTTTTCTCCGATTCCGCCGCAGCCCGTAAGCAGACAAAGCAGGGCAAAACACATCCCTGCGCATATCCGGCATATGTAATTTTTCCGTTTTTCCCTCTGGGCCATGTAACCTGCTCCCCGCTTTATCTTACGTTTCCTTTTCCACACCTACTCACAGGTTCAAGTCTTCTCACACTATTGCTCGTCCAGCTTTGACGTACAGTGCGGGCACCTTGTAGCCTCAATGGCGATCTCGCTCATACAAAAAGGACACTTTTTCGTAGTCGGCGCCGCAGGTTTTTCTTCCTCCTTGTGACTGAATCTGTCTCCCAGCTTATTTATCAGCTTAATCAGCAGAAAAATCACCAGCGCCGTAATCAGGAAATTGATTACCGCCGTAATAAAATTACCGTAATTTAATACCGGCGCGCCTTCCCCGTTGCCCAAAGTCAGCGTCAGATAACTGAAATCCGTTCCGCCGAAGATCGCCAGAATCGGGGTCAATATATCCTGATTTAGAGAAGTGACAATGGATGTGAACGCGCCTCCCACGATCACACCTACTGCCATGTCCATCACATTGCCCCTGGTGATAAATTTCTTAAATTCGGCAATAAAGCCTTTGTCCTTACCCTTACCTTCCTTACTCATCTTCCGTCTGCCCTTTCTTGAAACATGTCCCTTAATCTTTACCCTATTGTACCCTAAATTTGTCCATGTAGCAAGACTTCACCAATCAAATCTATTGCATACAACGGAAGATTCACAAGCCAAACTTCCTTTTTATAATCTGCCATTGAGGTACGAACGGAAATCTCGGGATGAAATCTTTCCTGATAGGTTTTAAGGCTCTTTGCCTTGAGATTGACCTCCGCTTTGACTTCAATCGGAATAATCTGCCCGCCATTATCAATGACAAAATCCACTTCGCAGGAGCCGCGGTCATTTGTATAATAATAAACGTCAAGATCCGGAATCGTTTTAAGCTGCTGACATACGTACTGCGCAGACAGTGCCCCCTTAAATTCGACAAACAAATCATTCCCCTCCAACAATGTACGTTGGCGGAGACCGCTCATGCAGCCAAGAAG
>CAZAMX010000197.1:0-5127 GCA_964486095.1 uncultured Acetatifactor sp.
CTCTGGACCTCCTGACACTCTATCCGGAAATGGAAATTGAACAGGACGAATTGACCGGTTTTCCCCGTGTGCAGTCTATGAACTTTTGCTGTGACGGAAGGGGCAATATCGGCGTACAAATACAAAGGGAATCCGGCTGTGCATTTTATCTGTTTGATCAAAAGGGATTTCTCCTGCTAAGCTATAAGGGAAGTGAAAAGCAGCAGACAATAGACCCTCTGCGTACCCGAGACGGAGAGCTGATTCTCCCCGTCTATGACAGTTCCGAAAAAAGCTACGAATTTCTGTGGGCAGATACGGAAACCGGAGAAATGCGCTCCATGGCCAAAATGGAGGCCCCTTCCCCCTTTATTACCCAAGTGTACGGCATGCTGGGCGATGAAGTTTATTATCGTTATCAGACCGGCAGTGCAGACAGCATCGCAGTCTGGAATGTCAAAAACGGCCAGGGATTCCAAGTTTTTGATCTGGCAGCTGCAGGAATCGGCATACGCTTTCAAACCCTGCTGGCACTGCGGGAAGAGCAGCCGCCTGTCCTCAGGCTGACAAAAACAGGCTCGGAAGGCTCCAGCGACTGGCTCACCACACTGACCGCACAGAAGCCGGAGCTGAACGGGACTGTCCGGGTAGCGGATCTCACGGCCAGGGGCTATATGACCTCCAGTGAAACTATTATCAGCTGTACCGCCCTGGCCTCCCTGGAAAATCCCAACTTTCGCTATGAATATGAAGATGCCTCCGCCCAGGAGGCTCGGGACAGAATCTTTGCCGAACTCTCACAAGGTCAGGGACCTGAGCTGCTGTTCGTATCCCAGGAGGATCTTTATTTGCTGGAGGAAAAGGGGCTGCTGCTGAATATCGAAAAATTTATTTCCGAAGAGCTTCGGGAAAAGCTTCTGACCGGGGCGCTGGAGCTTGGCACCGTAAACGGACGGCTCATGGGAATGCCGGCGTCAGTTGAAGCAGAATCGCTGGTAATAGCCGCAGATACCTGGGCGGAGGGCAGCTGGCGCCTGGAGGATGTAGTCCCTCTTATGGAGAACGGCCGTTTAAAAGGGGCCTTCTATATTCCCGACACAATGAACGGCAATTATACTGCCCCGCCTATGACCGTTCTTGACCTGATAAAACGCAGCCTTGGGGATTCTGTTCTGATCGACCGCTCTGCCGGAAAAAGTCATTTTAACGGCGACCTGTTCCTGCGTTTACTAGAAATCACACAAATGGATATACATAACGCCGTTCCCCCATCCGAAAGCTGGTTTCATGACGGTACTCACATAATTCGATGCCATTTTGACCATGAATCCTATTATAATGAATTTTTTACCCGCCTGGAGGCGGAAGGCGGCAAAATGATCGGTTACCCCACGGAAGGAGCCGGCGGTAATTACCTGGTGACAGACGGTATTCTGGTGGTAAATATCAATACGCCAAACCAGGAAGCGGCGGCCTGCTTTCTGAAAACTCTTCTGGGAGAAGAGCTTCAGGCAAAGGAAATGAACAATCTGAGCGTACGAAAAAAGAACCCGGACGATGAATTAGTCTGGGATGCTTCCGGTAATCCCATTTACTGGGGAAGACAAATGACCGTATTTGAGGACGGCACCACGCCTCTCCATCGCGCAGAAGCCTTTCTGGAAAGCTGTACGGCGGCTCCGCAAAATTCTCTTCAGGTTTATAATATCCTTTATGAAGAATTGCTTGCCATGTACTCGGACCATAAAACACCCAAAGATACTGCGGACATTATTCACCGCCGCGTCCAGCTTTATCTCGATGAAGGGAACTGATGAAAGGAGCCGGCTAAATTTCTTTCTTCCAGCTTTTTCCGGCTTTCAATTTTACGGCAATATGCTCCGACCCGCAAATGACGATTGTGTCATAATCTTTTTGTGCCGTGATAACCGCCTTTGTCAGCTTCCCGTCATGCCAGTGCATCTCCAGCTCCGCATTTCCAGCCAGTCGAAGTCCTTTGACGGAACCTGTGTTCCAGGCCTTCGGCAGTGCGGGAAGCAGCACCACCCGCTTTTCATTGCTCTGGGCCAGCATACCGCACATGGCCGCGCAGGCCCCGAAGTTACCGTCTATCTGAAAAGGCGGATGCCTGTCAAAAAGATTGGGATAAGTGGACTGTCCCAGCATCTTTTCTATATTTTCATAGGTCTTTTCCCCGTCATGGAGGCTGGCATAATGATTCATGATCCAGGCCCTGCTCCAGCCCGTATGACCGCCTCCATGGGAAAGCCTGTATTCTAAGGTCTTCCGTGCTGCTGCCGCCAGCTCCGGCGTACCGTCCACGGTGATCTCCACTCCAGGATAAAGCCCGTAGAGATGAGAAATATGGCGATGTCCCGGCTCAACCTCTTCATAATCCTGCTGCCACTCCATAATCCTGCCGCTGCCGCTGATTTTGGTAGGGCAAAGCTTATCCCTGCAGATACCGATCTGCTCCATCAATCCAGGAATGCTTTCCACATCCGGAATCCAGCAGCCCTCGGGAACTGTCTTCCCCAGCGCCTCCCAGGCCCCCAGACAGGCCGTGAATAGATGCCGCAGGATCTGATTATCCATGGTTGCTCCCACGCAGCAGGCACCGGTCTCTCCACCGGGCAGCCTGTAGGAATTTTCCGGAGACACGGAAGGACTTGTCACCAGATACCCCGCTCTTTCAATTAAAAAGTCTGTAAAAAACAGGGATGCCTCCGCCAAAACAGGAAATGCTTTCTGTAAAAAAGCCTCATCTCTGGTATATTGATAGTGAATCCACAGGTGGGTGGCCAGCCAGGCCCCGCCCATAGTCCAGTAGGAGCCGGGATACCAAATGTCCTGAGGCGCAGAGTCCCCGTGGATGTCCGTATTGTGATGTGCTACAAAGCCCCTGCAGCCATACATTTCCCGCGCCGTACGCCTGCCGCTCTTTTGTACCTTCTCCAAAAGGTCAAACAGGGGCATGTGGCATTCGGAAAGGTTGCAGCTCTCCACATGCCAGTAATTCATCTCCGTATTGATATTAATGGTATACTTGCTGTCCCAGGGGGGCGTAAAGTCCTTGTTCCAAAGTCCCTGCAGGGTAGCGGGAAGTCCTCCCTCCCGGCTGCAGCTGATCGTCAGATACCGGCCAAAGTCAAACAGCAGCTTGCTTAAGCCTGTGTCTGCTCTGCCCTCCTTCGCCTGCTCCAGCCGCTTGTCCGTTGGCACAGCTTCAAACTCCTCACAGCCTGCCAATTCAAATACAAAGCGGCCGTAAAGAGCTCTGTAATCCGACTCATGCTCTGCCTGCAATTCCTGCCAGCTCTTTTCCTGTGCCTTTTCGATCCGACGCTTCAGCCCCGTATGCAGCAATGCCTGCAATGCCGCCTGATTTTGGTATTCCTGCCTTTCATACTCCGATAAATCCAGGCTCCCTGCCAGTCTTAAAAAATGCGCCGCCCCGGGACCGTAAAAGGCCTGCGGCTGCGCTTCGAAAGCTTCTTCCTGATTTGTAGGCAGGCTGTCTTTCTTCTCCTTCCACCCCTCCGGCAGACCGCCTTTTCTCTCTTCCCACTCCTGCTGAAAACCTCCTGCTGCGGAATCCAGCTCTTCCGAAGTATAATGATAAGTGGTATCTGCGGTAAAATATAGAATAACCTCCTTTGCCCCTTCCGCATTCAGGCACTCTCCAAGCACAGAAACCCTGCCGCCGCCCACGGCTTCCGCATGCAGCCCCATGGAAAATTCGTATCCGCCCCTGCCCAGGTTTCCATACAGCTCAATTCCGTTTTCATCCGCGCGCCCCACCCCGTCAAAAAATTTACCTCGGCGCAGCCTGGCGGCGAAGTCCACCGTGCCCGACCCTTCCGCCGTAAAGCGCATGATAATGCAGTCTGCCGGATAAGAGGCAAAAATTTCCCTGCGATAAAGGGTATCCCCTGCCCGAAACTCCGTGAGGACCACGGCCCTGTCCAAATCCAGACTGCGGGTATAGCCTGTAATGCTTTCCCTGTCTATGCCGTAAAAGGTAAATCCAATCTCCCCCAGGGTCTGATAAGGGTGCATACTGTCAGGACAGCCGGACATAGACTGGTCCATCAGGCGCTCCGCCTTCGCTATCTGCCCTTCATCCAGGTATTTGCGAATCAAGGGCAGATTTTCCTTAAAATCCGGGTTAAGCCGGTCCACCCTGCCCCCGTACCACATGCTTTCCTCGTTCAGCTGGATCTGCTCCCTGTCCGTTCCGCCATACACCATGGCTCCCAGCCTGCCGCTGCCAATGGGCAATGCTTCCTCCCACTCCTGCGCGGGTTGTTTATACCATAATCTGCTCATGCTGTGACTCCTTTTGGTTTCTTTTTCTCATTTTGATCTTCAAAACCCGCCCAGCCTCATATACTTACAGGCTTTGCGGCTCAGTCCAATTATTACACCATTCATTATGCAATTAAAACCAAATCCCTTTACAAATCACCAAATATTCATAAATGCTTCCATTAAGTTATCTTCATCAAATATAACATCATTCGGCAAACAAACATCATATTTCTTTGCAAAGCCATTAATAAATTCATCCGAAGGCTCTTTGTTTTTGTAATACTCCTGTTCTAATTCTGTTTTCATCTGCTCTTTTCTTTCCCATGCGTTTTCTTTCTCCACATAAACTATCCCGTACATAACTCCAAAAGAAAAATAAATTTCAAGATATGTATTTTTATAATGCCTTTGTTGCTCAGAAAAAGTACATACTCCTCCACAGGTTATTTTGTTGCCTGTTATAATTGTTATAATTTTATAATAAGCTTAAAAAAACCGCCACCCGATACGCCTGATCGGGCAGCGGTTTTCCTATAAAAACCTTACGCCTTGCCAACGGAACCGAACAGCTCCATCTTCTCTTTTACGGTAGCCTTGATGGCCTCAAAGCCGGGGGCCAAAAGCTTACGGGGGTCAAAGCCTTTACCCTCCAAGTCCTTGCCTGCTTCAATATACTTACGGGTAGCAGCGGCAAAGGACAGCTGGCACTCGGTGTTTACATTGATCTTGGCAACGCCCAATGTAATTGCCTTCTTAATCATATCCGCGGGAATACCCGTGCCGCCGTGAAGCACCAGGGGCATCTCGCCGGTCTTCTGCTGTACGGCATCCAGAGTC
>CAZAMX010000198.1:0-5127 GCA_964486095.1 uncultured Acetatifactor sp.
CAACCGGCATTTATCAAGGCTTTATTCCCTGAAACGGTGTGGGAAGTTTGAGTTACTTATCTTGTCAGTCGTTGAACTGACAGACCGGCTTTTATTTGTGTTACTATGCTGTTCATCTATCTTTGCCTTAATCTGGTGCTATATAATGTTTCAAATCAGCAATCGGATTTTTAAAAAGTGGGAAATTTAATGAATAATATTCATTGATTTATAAAGGTAGAAAAACCATTATCAGTGAGATCACTAAAACAGCGGCTGCAGATTGTGATTCTGCAGCCGCCCTTTGGATTAAATTCTATGATTCCTGGTCTTACAGATATTTCTTCAACCCTTCCGCCCTGTCAAGCGCCTCCCAGGGCAGGGAGACATCATCCCGCCCGAAATGGCCGTAGGCCGCGGTCTGTTTGTAAATGGGTCTGCGCAGATCCAGCATCTTAATAATTCCTGCCGGGCGAAGGTCAAAGTTCTCCCGTATGATCTCCACGATTCTCTCATCGGACAGCCTGCCGGTACCGAAGGTATCTACCGCCACGGAGGTAGGCTGCGCCACGCCGATAGCGTAAGAAAGCTGAATCTCACACTTGTCCGCAATCCCTGCCGCAACAATGTTCTTCGCCACATAACGGGCAGCGTAGGCCGCGCTTCTGTCCACCTTGGTACAGTCCTTTCCGGAGAATGCTCCTCCGCCCTGACGGGCATATCCGCCGTATGTATCCACAATGATCTTTCTTCCCGTAAGCCCCGCGTCTCCGTGAGGTCCGCCAATCACGAAGCGGCCCGTGGGATTGATAAAGAATTTGGTATTTCCGTCAATCATCTCTTTCGGAATCACCGGATCAAACACATATTTCTGAATGTCCTCATGTATCTGCTCCTGGGTTACATCCGGATCATGCTGGGTGGAGAGTACCACCGCCTCCAGGCGGATCGGCTTCCCCGCCTCGTCATACTCAACGGATACCTGGCTCTTCCCGTCCGGACGAAGATATTTCAGGGTACCGTCCTTGCGGACTTTCGTCAGCTGTCTTGTCAGCTTATGAGCCAGGAAAATGGGATAGGGCATAAACTCAGGAGTTTCGTTGGTTGCATAGCCGAACATCATGCCCTGATCCCCGGCGCCGATAGCCTCAAGCTGCTCATCGTTCATTCCCGCCTCTGCGGATGCCTTCTTGGCCTCCAGCGCTTTATCTACGCCCATGGCAATATCGGCAGACTGCTCGTCAATGGCCACCAGCACGGCGCAGGTATTGCCGTCAAAGCCGTATTCGGATTTGTCGTAGCCGATTTCCTTCACCGTTTCCCTGACGATCTTCTGAATGTCTACATAGGCGCTGGTGGTGATCTCTCCGGTCACCAGCACAAAGCCGGTACAACTGGCCGTCTCGCAGGCCACACGGCTCATGGGATCCTTTTCCATAAGGGCATCCAGAATAGCGTCGGACACGGCATCACACATTTTATCGGGATGTCCCTCGGTTACAGATTCTGAAGTAAACAAGTGTTTTTCCATTTTGTTTTTCCTCCTTATCACAAGACAGTTATCCTCGCACAATCTCTTCCGCCCGCCGGATTTGTTGAAATAAAAAGTCCGCTTGCTATAAGCGGACTGATCTTTCACCAATATCAAATCCTCTTATTGTTCGACTTTACTCGCTCAGGCTGGCACCTTCCGCATACGCGGGGTTGCCGTGGCTTCACTGATCCTCTGTATCTCCACCACTCTGAATAAGAGAAATTATGCTGTTTTTATATTTATACATTACTATAAACAGCGTGCCCTGTCAAGCGACAAACGCCATAAAAATTCAAACTGAGTAACAATTCAGCAACCTGGCGGCCACAGCCGCCTGGGGTAATGACTTCCTGTTCAGCCGACCCGCATCTCGAATTTTTGGAAGTCCCGTTCCTTCTCCACCAGCTCGATCTGCGCCCCCAGCGCCCGAAGCTTTAAATGAAAATCCTCGTACCCCCGCTGGATATACCGGATGTCGTCCACAATGGTAATTCCTTCCGCCGCCAGAGCAGCAGTCACAAGAGCGGCCCCTGCCCGAAGATCCGGCGCCGAAATACTGGCCCCCGTATACCTGGCAACGCCGTCAATGATGGCTGTATTACCTTCCACCTTGATATTTGCTCCCATTCTGGTCAGCTCGTCCACATATTTAAACCGATTTTCAAAAATACTCTCGGTGACAATACTGGTTCCCTTGGACAGAGCCAGCGCCACCGTGATCTGTGGCTGCATGTCCGTGGGGAAGCCGGGGTAGGGAAGGGTTTTCACCTGCGTATGCTTAAGGGGCTTGGAAGCCACCACCCTGATACAATCCTCAATCTCTTCCACCTCACAGCCGATCTCCAGCAGCTTTGCGGTAATGGACTCCAAATGCTTGGGGATAATATTTTTTACCGTCACATCTCCCTTGGTAACGGCAGCGGCAAACATAAAGGTGCCTGCTTCAATCTGGTCCGGAATAACCACATACTCCGACCCGTGAAGCCCCGACACCCCCTTGATCCGGATCACATCCGTGCCCGCGCCTTTAATATTCGCCCCCATGCTGCTTAAAAAATTAGCCAGATCCACCACATGCGGCTCCCTTGCCGCATTCTCTATGATGGTCATGCCCTCCGCCATGGTTGCCGCCATCATGACATTGATAGTTGCCCCCACACTGGAAACATCCATATAAATATGGCTGCCCTTAAGCTTGTCCGCCTTCGCCTTAATCAGACCATGCTCGATGGTCACCGTGGCCCCCAGGGCGCGAAAGCCCTTGATGTGCTGATCGATAGCGCGGGACCCTATATCACAGCCGCCGGGCAGCACTACCTCTGCATGTTTATATTTTCCCAGCAGCGCACCTACCAGATAGTAAGAGGCCCTGATCTTTTTCAGACCCTCATCCTCAATCACCAGGCTGTTAATGTTCCCGGCATTCAGCCGCACCTTATGCCTGTCCAGACGTTTTACCACAACGCCGATATTTTCCATTGCCTCCAAAAGCACATTCACATCCCGAACATCGGGCATATTTTCAATAGTAACGGTCTCTCCCGTCATAATTGAGGCAGCAAGAATAGGAAGTGCCGCATTTTTAGCACCCCCTATTTCCACGTCTCCAACTAACGGATTCCCGCCCTTGATCGCGTATTGTTCCATTTATCTATACCTCTATCCAAGGAGCGGCGTCAGCCTGCGCTGACATGTACTCCTATAGTTAAAATCATACTTAAAAAACAATTAAAATAATCTTAAGAAACATCTTACCACAATTTACCTCGTTTGTAAACGGAACGGGTGTTCCCGGGCTGCCCCGCCCGTTTCAGGCGGCTTTCACATCCCCCCGCTCAGTGCGGCACATATTTCTCAGGATCCACCGGCGTGCCGTTAATCCGCATTTCAAAGTGCAGGTGAGGTCCCGTGCTCACACCGGTATTTCCGCTGAGGGCAATCCTGTCACCCTGCTTTACCTTCTGACCCACGGACACCAGCACCCTGCTTAAATGTCCGTATCTGGTCTGCTTACCGTCTTCATGGTCGATATAAACCACATACCCGTAGCCGCTTCCCCAGCCGGCCTTTGTCACGGTTCCGCCGCAGGAGGCGCGCACAGGAGTTCCCGTGGGTACCGCAATATCCACGCCCTTATGGTTGGTGCTGGCGCCCTTCTTCGGAGCTGTGCGCCTGCCAAAGCTGGAGGTTTTGCGTCCACCCGAAACAGGCCATACATAGGTAGGCGGTATCTTGGTGCCCCGCTTCATGATCTTGGCCACCGCCTCCATGACCACTTCTTCCTTGAGAATCTCTCTGGACACTTCCTTGTTATTTACAAAGAAAACATTTGCCACAACCTTACGGAATCCGCTGCTGGGCTGCTGGAGTACCTCCGTCTGATTGGTGTACCAGCTGTCCACATCAATAATTTGCACTTCCGCGTCATAGCTCTCATCATAATACTTCTGCTCCACCCTGGTGACGGAAAGCTCCGGCTCCGGCACTGTAATCACCAACTGCTGGCCGATCTGCAGAGTGGTATTAATATCCTCCAGGCTGTCATTCATCTCCACGATCCTGTCCATGGGAATGTTGACCTTGATGGCAATTTCGGACAAAGTATCCCCCTTTACCACCTCATAAATATCGGGAGTTTCCTGCTCCATGATAACGCGCTCCGTCGCTGTCTCCACGGGCGTCAGCAGGCTCTCGGGAAGATACGCCTCCACAATTTCCAGCTTCTGTTCAAAGTCCATCGTCAAAATTCCCAGATCAAAATCCTCAAAATCCGGATCCTTGTTGATGATGGACTCCGTTTGAGGCCTGGCTAACACGCTGGCAATTCCCCCTTCTGAACAGTTAATTTCTTCCTGCTCGTCAAGATCCTCCTCAGCCTTCACGCTGGCAGCCAGAACACTGAATTCCCTGTTTGTATCATACGCCAGTTCCACCCGAAACCGGTCCTCGGTGTCATACTTGTCCACTGCTGCCTGCAGCAGCTGCAGCACCTCGTCCAGGCTGGCAAGATTTACCATGAAATCATTGATCTTAAGTGTATAAGAACGCCGCATGGTCTCTAAGGTGCTTCCCTTAAGCACCGTTTCCATCCGCTCCAGGACATCCTGCTCATTATCCACATGGCCCCACAGAACCTCTTCACCCTCTACTGAGAGCTCAGCCTCCATGAACACCAGCTCGTCACTCTTAGACGCAATGCTGCGCCTGGCTTCCGTCAGCAGGGTCTCCGCCTTCTCTTTTTTGTCCACCGTTCCCACATCCTGCCCGTTCACCGTCACATGGAACAAATTCTCTTCCGACGCCCTGAAGGGAGTATAGCCCTTTACGAACAACAGGCACACAAACAGAGTTATCAATGTAGTCTTAATATATGTAAACTTGTACTTTTTATAACCGCTTTTCTTCTTTTTCATAAGTTTTCCCATTCCAGTTACATTCTAACAACATTTTTTTTCCTTGTAAAGTCAGTTTTCCAAGGATATAGTAAATATAACAACTATGATGCAATTATCTGCCCGGCAGTCTGTGAACATCATGGCTTAACTTGCTGTCGGAGCTACTGAGGTTCCGCAAGATCAGTCACATTATATTAAACATAGATGTAAATTCCGCCT
>CAZAMX010000199.1:0-5125 GCA_964486095.1 uncultured Acetatifactor sp.
GGCTACATAGTCAGCCTGGCACCTCATATACTCTGCGGTTTTCTTTTCAATAGGTTTTCCCATGTTATTGGACACGAGACCGGTAATGACGGCAAGAGCCACCATCAGCACAAGCATCAGAGGCTCAGCCATAATAGTCACAACGGAAGCCGAAACAAACATGGTAACAATCGTCACTAATAAATAAATGTTTTGTACATATGAGTTTTCAAAGATGGACAGATTATTTGTCAGATCGTTTATGTATTCTGCGGTGTTGGCTCCCGAATAGTCCGATGTCGGAGCAGAGAGAGTCGCTTTAAAAAGATCGCTTTTCAGTGATTCTCTAACTTTTCCGAGCAGAATATTTTTCAAAACTCCGTATAGAATTGTAACAAGCACGTATATAAGAACAAAAACAAGGCCCTGGATAAACTTTTCAATAAGTTCGTCAATTCCAGCCCCTGCCGCATCAACAATCCGGCCCATGATGAGCGAAAAAAGGGTTCCCATTGTACAATACAAAATCGCTGTAATGATGGATAAAGAAAACAAAATCGGGGAGTGACATATATATTTTTTCATATGTATTATCCTTTCAATTTGCAGGAACCGATACGTTTCAACATGCTATATTCGGTCAGGTTATATTCAGGTCGAAATGGTTGTTTTGTTATTAATAGCATAACGCTGACAAATAATAAACGCAAGACATTTATCATTGACAGTCCGGTTCTTCTGCATGAAAGAGAAACTGATTGTGTTTCTTGCGGATATTGTATATAATGGAAAAAGGAGGGCAAAACAATGGACGCGGTGAAAAGAGAAGATACGTATACCGTTGAGGATATTTATGCGCTGCCGGATGGAGAACGAGCGGAACTGATTGACGGACAGATCTATTATATGGCGCCGCCGGGATGGGGCCATCAGAGAATCAGCATGTTTTTATCAAAGGAAATATCAGCTTATATTGAGAATCACGGCGGGCAGTGTGAGGTTCTGGCGGCGCCGTTTGCGGTCTTTTTAAATGAAGACGACAGGACTTATGTAGAGCCGGATATTGCCGTGATCTGCGATCAGGCGAAACTGGATGAAAAGGGGTGCCATGGCGCACCGGATTGGATTATCGAAATTGTTTCCCAGAGCAGTAAATCAAGAGACTATATGATAAAGCTGTTCAAATACCGTACTGCGGGTGTCAGGGAGTACTGGATCGTTGATCCGGAAAGACAGATGGTGATGGTCTACGGATTTGAAGAGGAGACAGTGGAGCAGTACAGCTTTGGGGAAGCGGTGCCGGCAGGAATTTATGAGGATTTTTCCATCAAGCTGCAGTAGACCGAAAAATGAAAAGGGGCTGTGAAAAAAGTCGAAAATTTCACAACCCTTTTTTACGGCAAAGCGAAAACGATTGTCTGCAGAGGCGGCGAGGGCCGAAACGAGGCATAGGAGCTGAATAAGCGAAGTCCGTTTTTACCTGCCGGAAACCTGAAAACGCTGGTAAATCGGCTTCCCAACAGCGGCAATTGCCATGCCTGCCGCCAGATAAATGAGCGGGACTGCCTGCCAGGGGGTCAGATAATGGCCAAATATGGAGAGCGTGTATCGCCCGAACACATTCCAAAGCGCAAGGAAGGACCAGGGAAGCCAGTTCCATATCTGTGCCAGTATTCTGTACTGCTCCGGTATGTTAAGAAGCAAAGGCGCGATCAGCAATCCGACTGAAATCGCCAGGGTGGCAATATTACTGCGCAGCAGTTCTGATAACACCATGACAAGTACACTTGTAATAACGGCGGCAGCCGCCATGTTTCCATATGCGATCAAAACCGCCTGACAGCCCTCGGCTCCGTACAGACATATAGACGGTACAAAAACAGACACAAAAAACAGAATCGTACTGATTACGGCGAAGCTGATTCCCGCAGCTATCTTAGCCCAGTACAGCTGCGTTTTTCCCAGGGGACAGGATAAAACAAGCTGGTCTGTTTTTCTGAGATGTTCGTCCGAAAATATTCCGGAAAGGCATATGGCAATCAACATCAACACAAGAAGCCCGATTGTCTGATAGCTGGAAAGCATGGTATCGTATCCGCCGTGCGCTTCATAGACATAGGGTGTTTTGATCTGTGCCTCCTGTTTTCTCCAAAAATCCGTTTCTCCCTTTGAAAGCTTCAAATTTTCCCACAGGGATGTGAGAAATATTTGCCTTTCTGCATATAGTTCTTCTTCGTTTGGCTGCCATGTATACATGATTTCTGAGGTCTGCATGCCTGATAAGTGCCGTATAAAGTTAAAGATCTCGCTGTAGGGGCGGGCATATTTCTGGTATTCTTCTGTTGATGTATAATGGGTTCCCGTGGTCTGCGGGACTTTTCGATAGGCAGCAATTGTTTCCTCCAAAAGCTCCTGATCAATTTTCCTGCCGCTCAGTGCCCGGGCATAATTCCTGTCTGTACGATACATATTATAGTTTGTGTCTATGAATTTCCCCTCGATATAGTAATTCCCCAGAAGCGGGGCAAACACCGAAAAGATGCTGATCAGGATGCCCAGCGAAAAAGAAATCCACACTATTTTTTTCCTTAAAATTTTTTTACACTCATAGCGGTATACCGCTCCGAAATTTTTTGTTTTTGCACTCATAAATATTTGCCTTTCTATTCCTGCAGATTGATACAATTTCTGTGATTTAGCGGGAATTTGTAATAGGATGTAATTTTGTAAGCGGAAATCTACACAGGCGCCGTCACAGATCGGCTTCGCCGATGCGCCGTAAATAAAAATCTTCCAGGCTGCCGTTTTCTTCCGTCCACTTATCCTGGTAAATAAGCTTTCCGGCTTTCATGATTAATACGGTATCGGCAATGTGCTCAATATCCGACACAATATGAGTTGACAGCAGCACGACGCTTTCCTTTCCCAAAGCTTCCATCAGATTGCGGAACCGCACCCTCTCTTTTGGGTCCAGTCCGGCAGTGGGCTCGTCTACCACAAGAAGCGCAGGCTGACTAAGCAATGCCTGTGCAATTCCCAGACGTTGCTTCATGCCGCCGGAATAGGTTTTAATTTTCTTTTTGGCAACATTCTGTAAGGATACCAGCTGTAAGAGTTCTGTCGTTCTTTGCTTTGCCTGCGGCTTTGCAAGTCCTTTTAATGCCGCCATATATAAAAGAAAGTCCAGTCCTGTAAACTCGGGATAATAGCCAAAATCCTGGGGCAGATAGCCTAAAACAGAGCGATAGCTTTCTTCGCTCACGTCCATACCGTCGAAAGAAATGGTGCCGCTTGTTGGCTTTAAAATGCCGCAGATCATCCTCATGAGAGTTGTTTTTCCGGCGCCGTTTTCACCAAGCAGTCCGTAAACACCCTTTTGAAGCTTTAGGGAAATGCGGTCAACCGCTATATGATTTTTATATTGCTTTGATACCCTGTCGATTACAAGTTCCATGTCAGTTCCTCCGTCTGTTTGATTGTTTGATAGATTTCCCGTGCCATTCTGCCGATTAAGACAGCAGACAAAATGATCCACCAGTGAATGTAAGAAAACTGATAGATAAAATCAGCAATTAAGTGCAGTCCAAAGCTTCCCATGCTGATCAGCACTGTGGCGCACATACAGCTGTAAAATGCTTCCCTGCCATGAAAAAGGCGAGCGAACCACAAACTGATATTCACAGTCAGAAGATACGGAACAAGCAGGTAGATGCCTGTCTGAAGCAAGGAGGTATTACCAATGCGGCATAGGGGGATCAGACAGCAGATAACAAGCGTGTCAAGCAGCCCCAATACACTCATCCTTGCCAGCACTACGCTCTTGAGTGAAAATCTTGCGGACATTTCAAGCTCCTGCATTCCATACATTGCGGAGCGTGTGCTTTCTGTCACAGCCAACAGAGCAAGAAAAGGAATCAGCGCGGACAGAATCCATAAGGTATCCGGGTCTACATGGCGGGCGCCTGTCAGCGCAGGCAGTATAAACAGAATAGAGAGAATCAAAGTTCGCTTTCTTAAATAAGCGATTTGTGTGAAAATAAACTGCCACATGCTGATTCGAGGTCTGACCAGTGTTCTTAAAAATCGAGCTTTTTCCTGCTGATTGGGCTCCGGGACTGCAAATGCTTTTTTAATCTCCTGTTTCAAATACCTGTTCATTTAAGAAAATCCCTCCTTTACTAATTCTTCCTTCAACTGCTTTAATGCCTTCGACAGCCTGCGGTAAACGGCAAAACGTGAGATCCCTGTAATTTTGCTTATGGAGGCGACGGAGCATTCCTGTACATATCGCAGAAATATCAATTCCTGTTCCTCCGGCGAAAGCTTTTCTATGGCAGCTCTTACGGTGAGGTTATTTATGAGTTCCTCTGAAGAGTCACAGGAAGCTTCTTCTTCAAAATCTTCTATCCTGTAAACCGGCTTTTTTCGAAATTCGTCCGCGCACAGATTTTTAGCGGTTGTGTATAAGTAAGGCAGTACCTGGCTGCTATCCAGGCTTAGATTCCGCCTGTAAAATCGAAGAAAGGTTTCCTGGGTAATGTCCTGGGCTAATTGCCTGTCATAGACCTTAAAACAGCAATAGTGGAATATTTTGTCGTATTGTTCTTCAAGCTCCATTCTTTAGAGGCCTCCCTTCATAATGTTTAACGTAAACTGCCGTGAAAATGTGCGGGTAAATTTTTTTATTTATTTTAATTATACAATCAGTTTGGCCTTTCCGCTGTTTTTCATTTCGCCTATTCCATCTCTTGAACGGAAGGCTGAATAGTTATAAGGCAGAATATGTGCTACAATTTTGCATTTGACAATTTATGCTGAGAATGCTACAATTTTAAGCAAGTTAACATAAGGAAAAGCGATGACGGAAACAAGTAGCATACTAATCGCAGACAGAGAGAGCATCATACGGTGGAAGATGCTTATGTGGATCGTATGTGAAAACCATTCCCCAGCTGTAATACTGAAAGTAGATGTAAGTATTACCGTACACCTGCGTTAAAGGTTAGGATTTGATAGAATCTGAAGTGAAAAATTGAGGTGGAACCGTGCAGTAAGCACCCTTAAAGGTACAGAATTCGTACTTTTAAGAGTGCTTTTCTTATGTTAATCAAAAACTATATTTTAGGAGGAAATGAACATGAAGATC
>CAZAMX010000200.1:0-5107 GCA_964486095.1 uncultured Acetatifactor sp.
GGTATGGGGTCATCTGAATTTCATATTTTTAGATGTAATGATAAAATAAACAACGGTATAGCCTGTCAGCAGCAGTCCTGCCTGTAAATTAATCAGATATACGGCCACATCCACAAAAAGAAGAAGTATACCTAAATAAATGCTGAACTGTATATAGGACTTAATATGGCCCTTCAGCCTGATTCTCTTTTTCATCTGAATACACTCCGTAAAGCTTTGCTCATAATGAGATGCCCTGAATAAAGTCATTATATCACAACTGACAGTACTATGCTACAAAAATTAATTTGTCAAAAAAGGAGATGTTTTGTCATCTCCTTTTTCTCAAAGCCTCTGTTCTATCCGATGTCCGGTTCGTCTGAAAAGCCGATTTCTCCCGTGCTCTTTCCTTCCGTTTCAAATACAATGATTTCGTTTTTTCCCTGCCGCAGCAGCGGAGCAGGAATGTACAGCCTCTTTTGCGGCCCTATCTCCCAGAATCTGCCGATCGAAAAGCCGTTGACAAAGACACAGCCCTTTCCCCAGCCTTCCAGATCCAGGAAGGTATCTCCCGTTTCCTCTGCCTGCAGCTCAAAACGGTAAAATGCGGGAAGCCCGTCTGCATATCCCCTGGTAAAATTCAGCTTTTCCAGGTTGTTCAGGGGCAGGCAGTACTGCCGCCAGTGATGGTGCATATGCCCGTTGATCTGCACACATCCGTCAATCCCCTTGCGCTGTTCCTCCATGCCGGGACCAAAATTCACACGCCCCATGTTCTCCACCAGAATACGCAGCTCATCACCGGGCTCTGCCTCGGCGCTGAGCTTATGCTCTTCCAGAAGCTCCCTGTCATAGAGATTAAGCAGCCTTTTCCCCTGCAGAAAAATATTTGCTCTGTCATTTGCCTTGTGCAGGCGAATTTTTTCCAGCCTGCGCTCATTTTGTATTTCGGAAGCATAGAGAATATAACCGTAATACTGGCCCAGCCGCTCCATGGACCGGGTACAGACGCTTTCTACAGGCACCGCTATATCCTGCAGGGCTTCAAAAAGCCCCACCTTCCCCGTTTCCTTTACGCTGCCATAAGCCTTTTTTATAATCCGGGTGCTGAAATTTACCTGCGGAACGGGAGCATACTTTGCAATGATCTCCCTGTAAACTCTGTACTTTTCCGTAAAATCCCCCGCCTCGGTCAGCACTGCGTCATAATCGTAGGAGGTAACATCCGGCGTCAGCACGTCGTAATAGTTGGAGCCATTCATAAAGCCGAAGTTTGTGCCGCCGATAAACATGTAAACATTCACATGTCCGGTCTTCAGCATCTCATCCAGATCCGCCGCGCTCTGCGCCAAATTGCCCCGCATATGCCCGCCGTTGCCCCAGTGATCAAACCAGCCTACCCAGAACTCCGCGCACATCAGAGGGCCGCCCTTGACATGTTTTTTCATGATCTCAAAACGTTCCTTGGTGTGAGAGCCGAAATTCCCCGTGGGCAGCGCCCCCTCCACGCTGCCGCCCTCCAGGCTCTCATCCGTTGGCCCGTCCGAGGTGATCAGCGGCACCGTAATCCCGCCTGCACGCAGCATATCCCGCATCTGCTCCATATACTGCCTGTCATTTCCAAAATACCCGTACTCATTTTCCACCTGCATGAGAATGACGTTTCCGCCCTCCGTAACCTGCAGCGGCTTTAAAATCGGCAAAAGCACATGATAATAATCCTGCACATGCTTCATAAAGACGGGATCGCTCACCCGCAGGCGCATTTCCTCCCCGGACAGCAGCCAGCCCGGAAGCCCTCCGAACTCCCATTCCGCACAAATATAGGGGGATGGCCTTAAAATCACATACAGCCCAAGCTCTTCCGCAAGCTTCACAAATTTTACCACATCGCACAGGCCTTCAAAAACGAATTTCCCTTTCTCGGGCTCGTGCATATTCCAGGGAATATAAGTCTCCACCGTATTCATGCCCAGGCTCTTTAGCTTTTCCAGCCTGTCCCGCCAGTACTCCGGCACAATCCGGAAATAATGAATGCTTCCGGAAATAATTTGCAAGGGCTTCCCGTCCAGATAAAAGGTC
The DNA here is from genome assembly GCA_964486095.1 of uncultured Acetatifactor sp. Taxonomy (GTDB): domain Bacteria; phylum Bacillota; class Clostridia; order Lachnospirales; family Lachnospiraceae; genus Acetatifactor. Next base: position 2,062 of record CAZAMX010000200.1, read on the forward strand.
TCTTTGATTTCAAATGTACTCATATCCTATCTTTCCTTACATATTCTTCTCTTATTTCGTCAACACCACGGTGGTTACGCTTCCGCCCGGAATGGTCACCGGCTTTGAAGAATCAAATGCTTCTTCCATGGTACATTCCAGGTCATAGTCCTCCGAGGTCACATACATGGCAATCCTGTCGTATCCTGCCACGCCCTCCAGCACAAACCTCTGGTCCGCATACTCATCCTTCCCGGTCTTTTCGTCCGGAGCCTTACCATCCTTTGTCTTATCGTTGATAAATACCATCACCAGCTCCTGCTCTCCGTTGTCGTTTGTACCTGTAAAGGCTGTGGGCAGCATTTTCTCCTGCTCGCTGTCGCCGGCCTGAATATCCACCCGCACATAGCCGGGGCGGATATATCTGCTGTAATTTCCATAGCTCCAGAGCCTCTTTAAGGGCCTGTATTTCTGGCTGGATTCATCAATATAGATCAGGCCGTCCCGATAGCCTCCGGGCGCCACGGCCACCCAGTTCTGCCAGGACACCACCTCCAGGATTCTTAAATCCTCGGCGATCTCCTGTGCAATGTGGATGGCGGAATCCATGGTAAAGTCACTGCCGTTCACCATCTCGCACCACTCGCTGGTGCGGATCTTTACCTCGGGATAATGGACCTCCATCCAATTTTTAAAGCTCTTCTTATCCTGAGCATCAGACCAATAGGAATGATTATCAATGGTATCAAAATGCTCCCGAAGCCTGGCGGTGTTTAAAATGGCGGAGGTATAGCCCACGGCGTCCCCCTTCCACTCACCGCTCTCCGGCCCGGACAGCTTTACATCCTTAAGGTCCGGCCTCTTCTCCAGCTCATCCAGAAACGCCACGTACACCTTGGCCACATCTGTCTTGGCGTAATGACAGCCCTCCTGCCCGTTGTACCAGTCCCATTGCGGTTCGTTGATGGGGGAAATAAATCTTACCGGAATCCCCTCTTCCACAAAATGCTCCGCCACATCCATGCAGTACTTGGCCCACTCAGGATAATTCTCTGGTACAATGTTGGTCCTGCTGCCGCCCTCGGTCATATGAGCCATGCCGTTCTCCGTCAGCCGCACCAGAGGACTGTTGCAGAACAGCACTACTTCCTCTGCCCCCAGTTCACTGACTCTTTTCAAAAACCAGACCGCATTGGCATCCCTGCCAAAATCATAGACCCCCGGCTCCGTCTCGAAGCACTGTGCCCTTCGATGATAATCCCAGAAAGTACCGTTTTTGCTCTCCACCGAGCCTGCCCCCAGGTTATACCGATAGCATGTCAGGCCAATGCCTTTTTCCCTGTCAAAGAGCAGGGTAGCAATATCCTCTCTGGTGCTGCCTCCCGTACCGTTGGCATCCTTGGTAAAGCCCCCTACATACTGGCTCCACCAGGCTCCGCTGGTACCGAAGCTCTCCATGGTCTGATAGGTGATGCTTTCATCCACCACCATTTTGCTGTAGTTCGTCTCTTCCATCGTACCCTCGCCGCCCCCGTTTCCTTCAAAATCCGTCTCCAAATTTCCGCTCTCTCCATTCCCCGGCCCCGTGGGGGCCGTACTTGGGGGGGCCGTTCCAGAGGGAGCCGTTCCCGCTTCAGGTGCTCCCCCGCCGCAGCCGGCCAGCATAACAGCCAGCCCCAGCGCAGTCAAAATCATTCTTCGTTTCTTCATTTCATCCCTATGCCCCTTGTCCGCTTCATAAGAGGGTGTGCAAACACCCCTCTTTGACATCCATTCAATATTTGGAAGTTTACTTCCAAACTTTCCCTGCTAACGCCATGCCGCCTCCGACAGCATGGCCGGCGTTATTGATACAAGCAATTCGTGAAATCAGGAAGAACGCTGCCCTTGCGTTCTTCGAGGCGAAACATAGATTTTCTTAGGTCAAGTATTTTCTGACCTTAGAAAATCTTTTCGCCTTTTAGCCGACTAATCCCGAATTCTCCATGTTCTCCACCAGCTTTCTCTGCCCGATCAGATACACCACCGCCAGCGGAATCAGGAAGATCAGCACCGCCGCCTGCTTCACGGCGTCAAATGCAATATCCGTCACCAGCGGAATCTCGTACCAGGTCCGCAGAGCATTCTGAATGTACTCCTTGTTGGCCGAAGTAAAGGTGGAGGAAAGCAGCGTACTCAGATACGCCCCTTCGGGGTTAAAGTAATTTGTGAAGTAGGTATCACCGTAATTCCACACAAAGGACAGAATTCCTACCGTGGAAATAATGGGGATGGCGTTGGGAATCATAATCTTAAAATAGGTTCTGTAAAACCCGCAGCCGTCGATCAGCGCCGCCTCTTCCAGCTCCTTGGGAATATTTTTAAAGAACTGGCTGAACAAAAATATGAACAGGCTTTGATTTACCCCGAAGCCAAACACCGCCAGCATCACCAGGGCTATGGGATTGTTGATCAGCTTGATCTCACCTGCCGTCGTGAAGATGTCCATGATGCCCAGGACGTCAAAATGGGTAAAGTAAATGTACTGAGCCAGCAGCAGAGACTGTCTGGGAAGCAGGAACACCACGATGACCAGCGCAAATACCAGCTTTCTGCCCGGAAAATCCACCCTGGCTAAGGCGTACCCCACCATGGCTGAGAAAAACACCTGAATCACCATGATACCCGCGGCATATGCCACAGACTTGATAATGGTTATGACCCCTTCCGGCATTACCAGCCGGATCGCCGCCTTAAAGCTCACAGTTGAGCTCTTTAAGGGAATCCAGATAACATTGGGGTTGCCCAGGTATTCTATGGAGGAAAACACGATGGGCACCAGCTTTAAAAGGGGATAAATAATGGTAAAGCAAAGGCCTAGAATAAGCACCATGGAAAATATCTTTACCACTCCCTTTTGGGACCGGTTCTTAAACAGATAAATAGCCAGGTAAGCATCGTTTTCCGCCTTAATCTTATTCTTTTTCCGGTTGACATTTTTCTTATTTTGCATTCTTCTTTACCACCTTTCCCATCAGCAGCATGACAATACCCAGCACCAACAGCACATTGAGGATATAGACCACCG
>CAZAMX010000201.1:0-5105 GCA_964486095.1 uncultured Acetatifactor sp.
AGCTTTAAAAAATCCCTTCCTATTAAATCCATAATCTTCCTCCCTGTGCTGATTTCTCAATGATTTTCATCCAGATACAGCTGCACCCGGTTCTGGATATTTTTAACCGTAATATCCAAATCCTGAGTACCCTGGAAATAGACAGCCGCTTCCTCTTCGATGATTTTCGATACCTCGCTGCTGCCTGAAGGCTCCGGCCCGCAGCTGTCCAAATAGGCCATGACATCATCTATAATGCTTCCTCCGCCCGGCTTTTCCGAAGCCCTGCCCCCGCTGGATTTATCTATGATCTGTCCGTCCTGCACCTCATACTTCTCCCGCAAAACATCTTTTCTCAGGCAGACATTCGACATCTCACCGTTCGCCTGAAATTCCTTACTGCAATAATAACGCAGGAAATCCGCCGCTTCCTCAAAATGCTCCGTATCTGCGTTTACCACAAGATAGCCGTAACATTTTAATCTATTTCCTATACCGGAATCTGACGGATAGCCCGGATAGCAATTTTCCTCTCCGTATATTTCCCAGGTATTGCTGCGCCCCATCACCTCATTTCCAAACACATCTTCCACCAGATACTTACCGTCCTTTATCTGCGCGGCATTCTCAATGCGCTTGTCAAGCCCCCCCGTCAGGGAATAAGGCTCATAGCTGCACTGACAGCCGCCGATCAGCTCCAGCGCCTGCCGAAACAGCCCGTTATCAAAATCGCAGGTGCCGGCCTGCAAATCAAGAAACGGCGAATCGGCAAGATTTTTGAGTAAAAAATTCTCCAGCAAATCCTCTCTTGTATGACTGTCCGCCTGAAAGCAAATAGCCCCCGCATCCTTGTACTGCTGCCACAGATTTATAGCCTCTTCATAAGTCCAGCTGCTCTGATCCCAGATTTCGTTCACCGTCATATAAGTAATTACGGTAACACCCGCCGGCACCCCAATCAGCTTTCCGTCCCTGGTACCGGACTCCAGCACACAGGAAATCAACTGCTCACAGGTATCCTCGTCAAAAATCCCTCTAATTTCAGCTAGATCCCCGTTCTGATATAGTTTTTCCATATCCTCCCCATGGACGAACAACAGATCGGAGCCCTTTCCGGATACCACCTCCATCATAGTCCGATCATAAAAAGCATCTGAGTCTTCCTCAAAACCGGTAAAATAGTCTATGGCACATTCCGGATGCAGGCTGCTGTATCTGACAGCAGCCGCTTTCACATTGCCGTCATGATACCATATGTTCGTCAAAGATAACAGCCCCTCTGACTGCTCTCCCTCCCTTACCGGCCCGAAAACGGAAACTGCCGGCTTCCCGCCTTTCTGGTTTAATACCAGCAGCTGCCCGGCCTGGTCCGTCCCCATTAAAAGGCTGCCGGAATGATCAACATTCACCCCGAAGGTTTTCAGATTAAACAGCTTGTCATATGCACCGCTGACCGGGTCCCAGCGCTGCACATTATTTGAATTGGGATCCCGGGAAAACATCACTCCGCCGGCATCCACGATCCCGTCGTCATCCATGCTTGAACCGCCTCTTACGGAGACAAGCTCCTTCAGCTCGCCGGTCTGTGCGTCATAATACACAGCTTTGCTGTCCTCCAGAATCAGCAGCGGTGTTCCGTCGCTCAGCCTGCAGTATAGCTGAAGCCTCTTATCCGAATCTATGGTCCGCAGCTCCTCCGCCTGTCCCGGCTTGTTTTTATCACTATATATATGGAGCCTGTAAATATAATTCGTTCCATCCTCTCCAGGTTCAAAAACCGAAAGAAAGATATTCCCTTCCGCATCACACCATTGGTCCGCCACCATCCCCTGTCTGGCAGCGCTTAACGCCGATACATCCGTTACGGTGCCCGTCCCGGCAGACAAATCCCAAAGAAGCAAAGATTGCTTAACATCCTCGCCCTTAGACAACGTTCCCCAAACCGCCAGTTTTTGATCCGCCACAGCCTCCAGGCCGCTGACTTTAAGCACGGCGCCCTCTTCTTCCCAGAAGGGTGTCACCGTCCTGCATTCTCTGGTATTTCCGTCCAGCCAGTAAAGCAGCTGCCGCTGCTGTTCCCCACTACCGGCCACACGAAAACTGGTCAGGGCAAAAAGATTACTGCCCAAAACAGCATAGTCATTTCGGTCTGCCTTTACATAGTCAAAATCCGGCTCCGGCAACGCCGGTTCCCAGGTTTCAATGCAGGTCCAGTTCTGTGTGCCCTGCGTATAAGGCGGCTTGGTCAGATCGCCCTTCATCCAGAGCGCCACGCTCTCCGACTGTTCCCTGGGCCCGCTTTCGGCTACCGGTTTATTTTGCTTTGCATCCGTTTCCTGCCCGCCGCAGGCGGCAGTCAGTCCCAGGCAGACACATAGTATCATACTCAATAAACTCTTTTTCATTTTTCCCCTCATAACCACGCCTCCATATCCAAAGCAAATACTTTCCGACAGCTGACCGCCACCGGAAAGTATTCTCTTTATGCTAATAATATGAATTTTATCCGACGGCTTTATTTCATGGTCTTTCCGGTTTCCTTCCAGGTAGCCGCCAGGCTGGCAATGCCCGACAGCTCGGAAGGCAGAAGAATGGTATTTGCCTTGCCGTCCGCAACCTTTTCAAAAGCTTCCAGACTCTTAATCTTAAGCACTGCCTCGTCGGCACCTGCCTCCTTCAGCATCTTAATGCCGTCGGCGTGAGCCTGCTGCACCTTGAGGATCGCTTCTGCCTCACCTTCCGCCTCACGGATCATCTTCTCCTTCTGCGCTTCTGCCCGCAGGATCGCGGACTGCTTCTCTGCCTCTGCGCGAAGAATTGCGGATTCCTTTTCACCTTCCGCCACCAGCACGTTTGCCTTCTTCTCACCTTCTGCCCTGGTTACGGCTTCACGTCTCTCACGCTCTGCTTTCATCTGTTTCTCCATGGCGTTCTGGATCTCTGCAGGAGGAATAATATTCTTCAGCTCCACACGGTTAACCTTGATACCCCAGGGGTCAGTGGCAATGTCCAGCGCCGCCCGCATCTTCGTGTTAATGGTTTCACGGCTGGTCAGGGTCTGATCCAGCTCCAGATCACCGATGATGTTACGAAGGGTGGTAGCCGTCAGGTTTTCAATAGCCATCATGGGATTTTCAACACCGTAGGTGAACAGCTTGGGATCCGTGATCTGGTAAAATACCACCGTATCAATTCTCATGGTAACATTATCCTTGGTGATAACGGGCTGGGGCGGGAAATCAGCCACCTGCTCCTTTAAATTGACCTTTCTGGCCACCTTATCCAAAAAGGGCATCCTTACATGGAAGCCTACCGACCAGGTCCCCTGATAAGCGCCCAGACGCTCAATCACATAAGCCTGAGCCTGAGGAACAATCTTCAGGCAGGACACCAGAATCCCCAGGATTATGACAATCAATGCAATAACAATAAGCAACGGCAACATTTCCATCATTAACCTCTTTCTGTACTGTATGTGACAGTACGCACATAAATTTATGTCATCTCCGGCGTCGGAAGCTTACCGCTCCGGCTGCGAAGATTCCATCTCCTCCATTTGGGACACACTTAAAGGTTCCGGCACGGGTGAGGGTTTGGGCCCCTTATCCTGCATCTGTTCATCCGGTCTTACCATCAGCTTAACTCCGCTGATCGAAGCCACCACCACCACGCTGCCCACCGGAATCCTCTGCTTGTCATCCAGACTCCTGGCGCTCCATTCCTGGCTGCCCAGGGTAACCTGACCCACGCCCTGCAGATTGTCAATCTCGCTGGTGACAATGGCCTGCCGGCCCACAAGGCTCTCCGCATTTGTCCTCACACGGTCCTTATTGAAATATTTCACCGCAATGGGCCTGGTAAAGAATAAAAGGAGCAGTGAAACTGCGAAGAACAAAATCACCTGAAACCAGACCGGAGCCTGCAGCAGCGCCGCCAGAATGGCCACCAAAGCTCCGCCCGCAAACCAGATTGACGTCAGCCCCATGGTCAGCACTTCAATCACAATCGCAAGAATCAAAAACACAAGCCAGAAAATTATCATCTCATCACTCCCTTCCCCACTTGTTTTCTTTGTGCCTATCATATCACAAATCCCTTTTATGAGCAATCTCTTTTCAATGCACGATAGCCGAACGTAATGTGCGGTCGTAACGGATAACCCGAAAAAGGGCAGTGCCTTAAAACAACGGCACCGCCCTCCCAAAATACAATTGAATTGTTGCTTTTACTTACGATTTTCTGCCTGCGTTAGTAGAATACATGATTGCCGATCACCAGACCCTCCCGTCCGTTCACACGGCGGAAATGCGTCAAATCTCCTACGTTGGATACCCCGGAGAGCGCCTCTTCGGCTGCCCGGATACAGCTCTCATAAATGCGTCCTGACTCATACACCCTGTTTACCTTACCACTCATGGCCGGTGTAAACTGTCCGGAAGCATAAATGACACCGTGAATACTGTCAGGATATGCCGGACTTCTCACCCGGTTCATGACCACGGCTCCCACCGCGACCTGTCCTTCATAGGGCTCGCCCCCTGCCTCGCAGTGGATCAGCGCCGCCAGCAGCAGCAGAGTATCCGCATCGGTGGTATATTCGCCGTAATTCACATGACGCTTCGCCTCCCGCTCCGCTTCTTCTCTGGCCTTGATCTCAGCCATTGTCTCACCCTTGTCAATCATAAAGTCCAGATTCACATACTCCGTGGAAACATAGCCATCGCTTCCGTTATAATCAATACATATCCAGCCTTCTTCCTCGGCGTTGTTGATCACCTCCACAATCTCACCCTTGGGAAGCAGTCCCAAAACCTCTGCCTCCTTGCTGGGCTCCATCCTCACACGCAGAGTCTCCGTATTGATGGTGGCGATCATCTTTCCCACATCATTTTCCAACGTGCGCGCGTCCTCCCCAAAGAGAAGGTATTCGTCAGATGCCCATCCGACAATGTTTCCCGACTGCAGCTTCGTCCATCCGTCCCTGCGTTCCAAAATGGTTCCGCCGCAGTCCTTGTATAACTTTCCGACCTTGTCTGCCGACTCGTTTGCCTCACTCCGCACATTCAGCGCGCTCTTCACGTTGGCCATTACCAATGTGCTCTGTGACTCTTCTTCCTGCTGAGGAT
>CAZAMX010000202.1:0-5097 GCA_964486095.1 uncultured Acetatifactor sp.
GGAGCTGATGAAGGGATATGTAAAGGAGACCATGCGTCCCGAGGTGATAGGCGGGCTGGGCGGCTTTTCCGGTGCCTTTTCCCTGGAGGCGCTGAAGGGGATGGAAAAACCGGTGCTGCTGTCCGGAACGGACGGCGTGGGCACAAAGATTAAGCTTGCCTTTCTGCTGGATAAGCATGATACCGTAGGCATCGACTGTGTGGCCATGTGTGTCAACGATGTGGCCTGTGCAGGGGGAGAGCCTCTTTTCTTCCTGGATTACATAGCCTGCGGAAAGAATTACCCCGAGAAGATCGCGGCAATTGTCAATGGTGTGGCGGAAGGCTGCAAGCAGGCGGGGGCGGCACTGGTAGGCGGCGAGACGGCGGAGCATCCCGGTCTGATGCCGGAGGATGAATATGATTTGGCAGGTTTTGCGGTGGGCGTGGCGGATGCGAAGGATCTGATCACCGGAGAGAATATCAAGGCCGGTGATACCCTGATCGGCATTGCGTCCTCGGGAGTGCATTCCAACGGCTTCTCCCTGATCCGCAAGGTTTTTGAGATGGACAGGAAAAGTCTGGATACCTGGTACGATGAGCTGGGAAGCACCCTGGGCGAGACCCTGCTTACGCCTACCAGGATTTATGTAAAGGCGATGAGGTCCCTGAAAGATAAGGGCATCAGGGTAAAGGGCTGCAGCCATATTACGGGAGGCGGCTTTTATGAGAATATCCCCAGAATGCTTCCGGAGGGGATTAAGGCCCTGGTGAAAAAGGACAGCTATGAGGTCCCCGCCATTTTCAGGCTGTTACAGGAGAAAGGGGGCATCGAGGAACAGATGATGTACAATACATACAATATGGGGCTTGGCATGGTGCTGGCGGTGGATGCCGCAGATGCGGATCAGGCGTTGACAGCCATTAAGGAAGCCGGAGAGATTCCTTATATTGTGGGCAGCTGTGAAGCCGGAGAAAAGGGAGTCGTCATATGTTAAGGATCGTAGTGTGCGTGTCCGGAGGCGGTACGAATCTGCAGGCCATTCTGGACGGAATTGACGCGGGAAGGGTGACAAACACAGAGGTGCTTGCAGTCATCAGCAATAACGCCGGCGCGAAAGCCCTGGAAAGGGCAAAGAAACGCGGAATTCCCGGAATCTGTATTTCTCCGAAGGAATATGAAAGCCGGGAAGCCTTTAACCGGGCTTTCACCGACGAGCTGTGCAGGCTGGAACCGGACCTGGTGGTACTGGCAGGATTCCTGGTAAAGATTCCGGAGCAGGCTGTGGCGGCCTTTGCCAACCGGATCGTGAATATTCATCCGTCTCTGATCCCGTCCTTCTGCGGAGTAGGGTATTATGGGCTGAAGGTTCATGAAAGAGTGCTGGAGCGGGGCGTCAAGGTAACGGGAGCTACGGTACATTTTGTCAACGAGGGTATGGACGAGGGGCCCATCATAGCCCAGAAGGCGGTTGCGGTGGAGGATGAGGATACTGCGGAAATTTTGCAGAAGCGGGTGATGGAGCAGGCGGAATGGATATTGCTGCCCCAGGCCATTGATGATATTGCCAACGGGCGGATTGCGGTGGTTGACGGTAAGGTTCGCAGAAAAGCAGGGACGGTATCATTGTTATAGATGCGCAGCAGACGGCGCAGAAATGAGGGTAAATATTTATGAAGGTACTGATCGTAGGCGGCGGCGGAAGAGAACACGCCATAGCGCTTAGCATGAAAAAAAGCAGCAGGGTGGATGCGCTTTACTGCGTGCCCGGGAATGCCGGAATTGCGCAGATCGCGGAGTGCGAGCCGTCCATCGGCGTCATGGAGTTTGACAAGGTGATCGCTTATGCAAAGGAAAAGGCGGTGGACCTGGTGTTTGTGGCTCCAGATGATCCTTTGGTGGGAGGCTTGACGGACGCTTTGGAGGCGGAGGGCTTCCGGGTGTTCGGCCCTAAGAAGAATGCGGCGATTTTAGAGGGCAGCAAGGCTTTTGCCAAGGAGCTGATGAAAAAGTACAACATACCCACAGCGGCCTATGAGATCTTTGAGGATCCCCAAAAGGCGCTGTGCTATCTGGAGACGGCAAAGCTGCCCATCGTTTTAAAGGCGGACGGCCTTGCTTTGGGGAAGGGTGTGCTGATCTGCAATACCCTGGAAGAGGCCAAAGCAGGGGTAAAAGAAATTATGCAGGATAAGCATTTCGGCAGTGCCGGAAACAAGATGGTTATAGAAGAGTTTATGACGGGCAGGGAAGTATCGGTTCTGGCCTTTGTGGACGGGAAGACCATCAAACCCATGACATCCGCTCAGGACCATAAGCGGGCGAAGGACGGAGATCAGGGACTGAATACAGGCGGCATGGGGACCTTTTCACCAAGTCCTTTCTATACAAAAGAGGTGGACGACTTTTGCCGGAAAAATATTTTCCAGCCTACTGTGGACGCTATGGCCGCAGAGGACAGGGAGTTTAAAGGGGTGATCTTCTTCGGACTGATGCTGACGCCGGAAGGCCCCAAGGTGCTGGAATACAACGCCAGATTTGGCGATCCGGAGACGCAGGTGGTCCTCTGCAGAATGAAGAACGATATTATGGACGTGGTGGATGCCTGCATCGACGGGACCCTGGATAAAACAGACCTGCAGTTTGAAGATAATGCGGCTGTCTGCGTGGTACTGGCCTCTGAAGGGTATCCGGTGGCATACGAAAAAGGCTTTGAGATTAAGGGACTTGAGAACTTTGAAGGAAAAGAAGATTATTACTGCTTTCATGCAGGAAGCAAATTCGACAGCGCGGGCCGCATCGTCACAAACGGCGGCAGGGTGCTGGGGATAACGGCCAAGGGAGAAGATTTAAAAACGGCGAGAGCAAAGGCCTACGAGGCCGTGGAATGGGTGTTCTTTGGCAATAAGTATATGCGCCACGATATTGGCAGGGCGATAGACGAGGCTTAAGGCTTTACTGCCTGACAGAGTCCGGAAGGAACAGGATCGTGTTTAACGGGAGGGAGATTGTATATGACAACGCGCAGACTTCAGTTGGAAGAGTTATATAATATTCCCCGCGTTTGTAAAAAGTGCGGCGGAGTTCTGGTGTTTAAGGGTGTGGGAGAATACCGCTGTGAGGATTGCGGAGAACTGGATTACGATGATTACGGAAAGGTGAGGATGTACATTGAAGAGCACAAGGGTGCCACGGCGGCGCAGATTGAGGCTGCCATCGGGGTTTCTCAGCGATCTATCCGTCAGATGCTTAAGGACGGGCGGCTGGAGGTAACAAAGGACTCCAGAACCTTTTTAAAATGTGAGATCTGCGGGAAGGCCATCCGCAGCGGACAGTATTGTCCCGAGTGCGAGGTCACGGTACACCGCAATCTGGAGGCTGAGCAGAGAGCGCAGATCAAGAAGAATATACATGGAGCCGGGATGGGACAGAAGGGCGAAGAAGGTCAGAGACGTTTCATGCGTGAAGAACGCTGAAAGACCGGGGAAAGGAAAACGAATGAGAAAGATAAGTAAAGTACGGGGAATGGAAAAAATTTGCAGGGGGCTTTTGACCCTGGTCCTGGTAGTACTGGTGGGATTGTCCGTGGACGGGTTTGCAATTGTGAGCCATGCCGAGAGCCAGGGCCGGGTTACCGCAACCAGCGCAAACATCAGAAAGGAGCCCAGCAGCAGCAGTGAGGTGGTGGGAAGTACCTTAAAGGACAAGATCATTACCATTAACAATCAGGTACAGGGAAGCGACGGCTATACCTGGTATCAAACCTTTGTAAACTCCGAGACCCTTGGCTATATTCGTTCGGATCTGGTGGAGATTATTGACGGCAGCACACCGGCCACGGTTACGCCGGTGGAGCCTACAAATCCCACAACCCCTTCAACACCCAATACGACCACTCAGGCAGGCGGGGTGGAGGCTTTGAATCCCGTGGGCGCTACGGTAAAGGGGGACGGCCGGAGGATCAGGAGCGGCGGCTCCACCTCCAACGAGATTATTACCACTGTTCCCAACGGGTCGGTGCTGACCATTACGGGAAGGACTTCGGACAGCAGCGGCAAGACCTGGTATCAGGTGAGCTTCAGCGATAACGGTGCAGAGGTACAGGGTTTTATCCGGGAGGATTTTGTAACGGTTTCAGGGGAACTGACTCCTTATGTGGAGCCCGAGCCGGAGGTGCCGCCCGTGGAGCCGGAACCGGATATACAAGAGCCGGAGCCATCAGTAACCAAGGACTATGATACAATGCTGATTGACGGCGACTGGTACCTTTTGGATTATACCAAAAATGAGCAGCAGAAAATACAGGATATTTTCGATGCGACAACCAACAATCTGAAGGCTTATGAGGCAGAGCACAAGAAGGCGGAGAGCGAGAAGGTAATTATCATCATTCTGATTTTCCTGCTGGTGGCAGCGGCGTCCGCCATCGCCATGCTGATCTTTAAAATTAAGGATATGTCCGACGACGCATATTTTAACCAGGTAGAGCGGGAGACTCTTAGAAGACGGGGGGATAACAAAACCCAGGCCGGCTCCCAGAAGGTGATGCACACTGTGGGAACGGATAAGTCTGCTTCCAGGCCGACAGGAGCAAAGCCTGCAGGCGGCCCTCAGGGCCAGCGTCCCGCAGGCCAGAAGCCGGCAGGAGCTCCACAGGGGCAGAAACCTTCCGGTGCGAGACCTGTGGAAGGCAGTCAGCGTCCTCAGGGAGGAAGGCCGGCAGGGAGTTCCCAGGGGCCGCGTCCGGCAGGGCCAAGGCCTGTGGAGGGCGGTCAGCGTTCCCAGGGGGCAAGACCTGCAGGTACTCAGGGACAAAGGTCAGGAGAAGCGTCAGGCCGTCAGGGCGGCTCCGACCGGAAAACCGCTCAGGGGCAGCAGGGATGGCAGTCCAAAAACTTCATGTCCGAGGATGATGATGAATTTGAATTTGGATTTTTAAATTACGACGGAACCGAGGAAAAATAGGTGTGGCTTAAAAGGGGAGAATGGTCTTGAGGTTCTTCCCTTTCCTTTTTGGTTGACAGGTTACCTGATCTGTTATAATATGAGTATAACAGGAGGCGGAAACGGAACAAACATGGTCATAGAGATAGATTTTAACAGTGATGAGGCGCTTTA
>CAZAMX010000203.1:0-5075 GCA_964486095.1 uncultured Acetatifactor sp.
AACAATCCAATAAATTTTTTAGCCACAAGTGTTACAAAAAAGCTTGACCACTACAATCAAATCTGAAACTACATCACCTGAAACAGCCACGCTATCCATATTATCCTTTGGCATACCACCGGAACATCCCGAAACCATCAACACACTACACAACACCAACATAAACCATACTTTCTTTAACATAGAAATCGCTCCCTTCTACTGTGGTACTGCTGCTTTTGCAAAAATCAGAAAGACCCTTGCCACCAGCACAAATAACAACAAAAACAACTTTGCTCCGTAAAGAACTGCCTTTAAAATAAAAAGCACACTCTTCAAAAGAAACTTCACTACAGCAATTAGAATGCTTCCTAATCCCATACAGAACCTCCTTTCTGGGCATTTCCCCTACAAGTGACCAAACTTAAGGAAATGCCATCACTACTTTCTCCGATGCAGCCACGCATCGGAAGAGTAAAAAAATACACCATCCCAAACTTTACTTCTTATCGAAGTCTAAGCTTAAGATGGTGTAGTCCATACCCACTCTTGGTTTCATATTCAGTTTTGCTGGTGCCTTTCCCCACCAATTTTACCGTAACTGATTAAAAAGATATATTTGGACTAACCTCTGAAACGCCCCATTTATAAGGCTTTCTTAAGCTTGTCACTATTATATCTCAATCCCCCCTTTCTGCTCCCAATCAAAAATCCGCTCCGCATCCACGGCAATCTCATAATATTCCGTCCGTTCAGCCGGCGCGGGTAAATCGTTCCCCTCTGCCGGAATCCCCCCTGCGGCGCTTTCCCCATTTTCTTGCAGGAATTGGTGCAAATTATTTTGCGGCAATTCCTTGCCACCGCAGCCGGCCATAATAATACAGGAAAGAAGCAACACTGCAATTAAATATATTTTTCTCATGAACACTCTCTTTCCGCAAAAAAGGCCTTGCATCACGCAAAGCCTTTTTAAACTGAATCTTTTTTACCCTACAGCCGCCGTCAGAAAGGAAAGCCCCAAAAACACAAGCCCGACGATCACAAACGGCAGAAAATGCCCTTTTTGTCTGCTCCGTTTTTCCTTTTTTTTCAGAGTGTATTCGTACAAATCTTTGTATTTCTTTGGGGCGCCGAACACCGAAAATCCGTATCCGATGGTGTCAAAGGCTCCGGCGTCCGCAACCCACATCAGCAGCCCCAGAAGGATGGAAACACCCCCGGCAGCGCTGAAGGCGTCCACATAATAAACCTTCAGCTCAAATCCCCGTACCCAAAGCACCACCAGCGTAACCACCACACTAATTACCAGCGCCGCTGCATATCTCTTCCATGATCTCATGATCAAGCCTTCAATTCTTCCGCATATTTCTCATATTCCGCATGATTGCAATACACAAAATGGTCCTCCCGCACTTCCCGCAGCTCCGGTAAATCCCCATGTTCATAATCATGCACTTCCGCCGGGTTATAAAGAATACGCTGTCTTTTCTTCTCCGACTTCGGATTGGGCTTGGGGATCGCGGAAAGCAGCGCTCTTGTATACGGGTGCATGGGATGCGCAAACAGCTCGGCACTGGATGCCTTTTCCACCACCTTGCCAAAATACATGACCACAATGGTATCACAGAAATACTTTACCACGGAAAGATCATGGGCAATAAAAATGATGGAAAGATTTAATTCCTCCTGCAATTCGTTTAACAGGTTAATCACCTGCGCGCGGATGGAAACATCCAGCGCCGAAATGGGTTCGTCACAGATCAAAAGCCTCGGATTCATAATCAGCGCTCTGGCAATACCGATTCTCTGCCGCTGACCGCCCGAAAATTCATGTGGATAACGTGACGCATGTTCTTCCACAAGGCCCACACGATTTAACATTTCAACCACTTTTTTATGATTTTCCGCCTTATTGTGAAAGCCCTGAATCCGCAGGCCCTCCTGTATAATATCCTCCACTGTCATACGGGGATCGAGGGAATCCACCGGATCCTGAAAGATCATCTGGATCTCGTTGAGAAGCTTTCTGCTCACATGCTCATTGTCGTACTTTATCTGCTTTATCTTCTCCTGCTGAACGCTCTTGGTTTTAGAAATCCTTTCCTTGATCTCGGCCACCCTTTTCCCCGCATCATTTTTCAGCTTCGCCTCTTTTTCCTGATAATCCGGGCTGCTTTTATCCAAGGCGGCAATATCCTTCGCCAGCTTTTCCTCTATTTCCTTAATCTCCTGATTCCCGCGGATTCTGGTCCACTTGATTTCCTTTCTGTTCCATCTGGTGCCGCCGCTTATCCTGACACCCTTATAGTACACGGATCCGGAAGTAATGTCATAAAGGCGTATGATGCTCCGCCCGGTAGTCGTTTTACCACAGCCGCTCTCTCCCACAATACCAAGGCACTCGCCTTCCTTAATATCAAAGGAAACATTGGAGACGGCCTTCAGCTTCTGACGGTTCACTCCTTTACCAAAGAAAAAGAACTGCTTTAAATGCCTTACGGAAAGTATGATTCCCTTCTCCCGCAGTTCGGGCTTCTGCTTCACCTTCGGATTCACATTATACAGGCTGTTGAATTCCGTATCGCTGATGCCCCCCCCATACTGATTTTTCGTCTCACTCATCTTTTCCGTCCTCCTCAAGTGAAATGCGGATCCTCTCACTCACGATCTTAGGCATTTCAACCTTCGGCGCATGAGGGTCCAAAAGCCATGTGGCAGCATAATGAGTATCACTGACTTTGAACATGGGCGGTTCTTCCCTGTAGTCAATGTTCATGGCATATCTGCTGCGGGCAGCAAACGCATCCCCTTTGGGCGGATAGATCATATTGGGCGGGGTTCCCGGAATGGCTTCCAGCTTCTCCCTGCTGTCCACATCCGGAATACTGGAAAGAAGAGCCCAGGTATAGGGATGCTTCGGATCATAGAAGATCTCTTCCGCGGTGCCGTACTCCACTATCTTTCCGGCATACATAACCGCCACTCTGTCAGCCATGTTTGCCACCACTCCCAGATCATGCGTAATAAAAATACAGGAAAGATTTCTCTCCGCCTTAATCCGATTAATCAGCTCCAGGATCTGCGCCTGAATGGTCACGTCAAGAGCCGTGGTCGGCTCGTCGCAGATCAAAATTTCCGGCGATGCCGTCAAGGCGATGGCAATGACGATACGCTGCCTCATTCCCCCGGAAAACTCAAAGGGATATTGCTTAAAACGCCTCTCCGGTTCCGGTATGCCTACTTCCTTCATGATGGCAAGGGCACGTCTTTTTGCCTCTGCTTTGGTAATCTTAAGCTTGTTTACATATTCCAGCTTTTCGTTTTCGATTTCTTCCTTGACCCTGTTTTTTTCCTCTCCGGAAGCAGCCGCCAGCTTTTTCTGCAGCTCGCCAAGGCGTTCCTTATGCTCTGCAGTCACCTTCTCCTTATATTCCTTTACCTGCTGCTTTGCCTTTTTCTCGGCAGCATCCAAAACTGCCTTCAGTTCTTTTGCCTTTTTCCCGTAAGTCTCTTTTGTTCTTTTTTCAAACTCTGCAAATGCAAGCTTCCTTGCCTTAATCGCTTCCTTATCCGCCGCCCTCTCCTGAGCGCTTGGATGTTCCTTGGCCTGCACTTCCGAAATATAAGCTTCCAGCTTCTTTCTCTCGTTGGCAATCTCGATGTTCATCTTGGCAAGGGTATTCTTATAACGGATCAGATCGTCACTGATCAAATCGTTGTACATCAGCTTCAGCTTGTCTGAATTGATCAGCATGGCCTCCGTGATCTGCTTGCCGATACGAACAATAGGGTTTAAGGAGGACAAAGGATCCTGAAAAATCATGCCGATCTTATGGCCCCTGATCTTATAAAACTCGTCTTCCGAAATCTCCAGCAGATTTTCACCCCGATATATGATATTTCCGTTCTCAATAATAGCATTATTGGCCAGGATCCCCATGATAGCCTTTGAGGTAACAGACTTTCCCGAGCCGGACTCTCCCACAATACACAGAGTTTCCCCACGGTTTAAATCAAAGGAAATATCACGGACAGCTTTCAGTATCCCGTTATCCGTTTTAAAATTTATCACCAGGTTATTTACCGACAGTACTTTCTCCTGTGCCATTTTACTCACTTCCTTTCAGAACCGGATTCAGCGCATCCCGCAATCCGTTTCCGAACAGATTGAAGGAAATCATCATCAACGCCATGACCACCGCCGGGAAAATAACCAGATTCGGGTAAACTCCCAGATACGGCTGGTTATTGGACATCATAACGCCGAAGGATTGCCGCCCCTGAAGTCCCAGGTTTAAGTAAGCTAAAGTGGCCTCCGAAAAGATGCCGCTTGGAATCATCAGCACGCTGGAAGTAACGATCGTACCCAGGGAATTAGGCAAAATATGCTTAAAAATCAATCTCATATCCGAAGAGCCCAGAGTTCTGGAGGCCAGCACATACTCCCTGCCTTTAAAACGGTAAAACTGCGTACGGGTCCTGGATGCCGTTCCGATCCATCCGGTAAGACAGAGCGCCAGCACAAAGGTAAAGAAGTTATTGCCAAGGTGCAGAATACAGATGGTCATGACCACGATCCAGGGCACGCCGCCTAAAATCTCGCAGAACCGCTCCATCCAAATATCCACATTCCCGCCAAAATAACCGGAAATAGAACCCCAGATCAAGCCAAAAGTAAAGCAGAACGCCGCCGTACACAGTCCCAAAATCAAGGAGGTCCGCAGTCCTGCAAAGGACCGCTTAAACAAATCAAAGCCTGACGCATCCGTACCAAACAAAAATTTAGGCATCTTATCATAGCCCAGCTTCCGGTATCCCCAGCCCCTGCCGCTGATATTGGACAGCTTCTTGGTGATTCCCATTACCTGCTGATCCACCACCACATCAATGGGACAGTCATCGGTAAGCTTGACAAAGGATTCCGGTCCCACCTTATAATCATAGGTGCAATATCCGGCCTCAATCCAGTTGTTTAACTCCGTGGCAGAATAATTCACCACATCCGCATCACCATACACCAGGGCATAAGTATCCAGCGTATAATCGCAGTAATAAACAGACGAATCATGAATACACTTACGTCCTGTACAGGACCA